>CAZSTI010000012.1:0-26017 GCA_964609995.1 uncultured Muribaculaceae bacterium | reverse complement strand
AAACATACCAATGATAGCAGCGATGGGAATGGGTGTCACGCAAATAACGCCAACAGCAGAACCAACGGGAACAGCTGTACCCATTTCAAGTAATACATATGATGGTGTTCTTAATGGTAATAGTTTTTATTATATGGATTCAAGCGAATTAATTAATAACGATGTATCAAAATATAATGATATTTTTAGTAATAAATATGAAAAACCAATTGTTAGAAATATTGATGCTCTTCGTGATTTGAAAAACCAATATATAATAAGTATTATGACAACGCTGTTGCCTTCATCAACAGCATCTAAAGAACTTATGGTTTATGATATTTCTAACATAATAAATACTCAATCAGAAAAAATACTCGAAAAAATTGATTTGGCTATAAGTCAACAAGAAGGTATATTAAGTGATATTAAATCATTAAACAACAATGGCGGTATATTTGGAAATAATAAGGGTGCTATAAGGGCAATTGCATTGAAGAGGGACAAAGAAAAAGACCCTGAATTAATTGATAAATACAATGTTGAAATAGAAAAGTTGGTTAATGACTTTAATACCAATGTTAGTTCAAAAGAACTTGTATCTATGGATGATTTATTGGATTCAAGATCCTTGGAAGCGTTAGCGTCTAGTAAAGAAGATTTCTTGCCGGTTACACCAAAAATTTCTGAAGAAACAGATATATTGTCTTTATTTAGAGAGAGTATATATTATTCGCCAAGAGCTAATGTTACTATTAGTGAAATATCAGTAGATGGCAATACAAAAGGATACACAATTATTGATAATAGGTTATTAGATAATTCAAAGTCATATGAATTGACCTTTGATGAAAAAAATTATTATTTAAATTTGGGAAATAATCAAGTAATTACATATTATAATAGTAAATTAAATTGATTCTGTGATATAATAAAATATATATTAAGGGAAGTGTGATATGACAAAAATTTTAGATTTTTTGTATGAAAATTATATATATGTAATTATTATATCTAGTTTTCTTATTATTACTTTAATTGGATTCATAACGAAAGAGTCAAAAAAAGGTAACAAAATAGAAAAAAATAATAAAGAGATAGAATCAAATAGTATTGAAAATATTGTAGACGTTGAGCCGATCTTATTGCCTCAAACAGAAAATATACCTGTTGTTGAAATTGGAACACAAAGACTTCAAGTAAAACTCGAAGAAAACGTTTCAAATCAAAAAGATGATATTTTATTTGAAAATTTAAAATTAGATGATACTATTGTTCTAAATAAGGAAGAATTGGATAAAGAAATAGATATAATTGATTTTAAAGAAATCGAAAAATATAAATCTAATAATGATAATTTGAAACCAATAGAATAAAATGTAAAAAGAGACAAAATTCGTTGACAATTTATGTCTTTTTTAGTAAAATCATAGTCGGTACATTTTAATCCCATTATTTGGTTTTCCGAAGAAACTAATTTATAATGAGAAAGGAAAAAATTAATATGAATACTTTTATGCAAAGAAAAGAAGACATAAAAAGAGAATGGTATGTAATAGATGCTACAGATATTCCGTTAGGAAGATTGGCATCAAAAGTAGCAATGGTATTAAGTGGAAAGAACAAAGTTACTTATACTCCACATGTAGACTGTGGTGACAATGTTATAGTATTAAACGCTTCTAAAGTTGAATTAACTGGAAATAAACTTGATGATAAGATGTATTATAATCATAGTGGATATCCGGGAGGATTAAGAATTAGAAATGCTAGAACAATGAGAGATAAATATCCTACTGAGATGATTGAAAGAGCGGTTAAAGGAATGCTTCCAAATGGAAGATTAGGAAGACAAATGTTAGATAAATTATTTGTGTATTCAAATAATGAACATAAACATGAAGCACAAAAACCCAAAGAAATGAAGGTGAATTAAAATGGCAGAGAATAAAGTATATATTGGAACAGGACGTCGTAAATCATCTATAGCTAGAGTTAGAATAACACCTGGAAAAGGTAAAATAACTATTAATAATAGAGACATGAATGAATATTTACCATTTCCAACATTAGTATTAGATTTGTGTCAACCTTTAGATTTAACAAATACTAGAGATAAATTTGATATTGAAGTAAGTACTTATGGTGGTGGTTTCTCTGGACAAACAGGCGCAATACGTTTAGGTATTACTAGAGCACTATTAAAGTATGATGAAAATACAGACCCAACTAGTGATACTTCTTTTAGAAAAATATTAAAATCAAATGGTTTAGTTACAAGAGATTCTAGAAAGAAAGAACGTAAAAAATACGGACTTAAAAAAGCTCGTAGAGCACCACAATTTAGTAAAAGATAAAAATAACTATAGACTATCTATAGTTTTTTTTATATTGAATTTAATGATATACTATTAATTGGATGGAGGAAATAAATATGAAAGAATATATAAATCAAGACAATTATATAATAAGAAAATTTAAAAAAATAAAAAGTAAACTATATCAAGCATATTTGGTTCCTTTTTTTGTCGATTTTGGTTTTCGTATGGGTGCCGCTATTTTAGCGAGTTATGTTGGTGCTAAGAATGCGACAATAATTGCAATAGTATTGTTGACCGTATTTAGAATAAAAGCTATTAAAGACTTGATAGATGTAATAAAAGGGCTAATAGAAACCGAAAAAATAATTGACCCACTAATTTCTTTTAAAAAAGTAATAATTAGAGATGTTAAATATATATTTAATAAAAATAAGATAAAGAATAATTCAAAGGGAAATATAATATTTATTATTGTTGGTGTTATAGCTCCAATGATGTTCGATTATTTTTCTATGGGAATAGTTGCTAGACATGGTGCTGCAGCAGCAGGTATTACACAAATAGTAGACACTATACTTCATATAAGTTCTTTATTAATATTGTTTTCAAGTGTTAGAAAAATAAACGAAGAACTAAGATTTTTTGACGAGAATTATTATAATAATTATAAAGTTTTTTTAAGAAATATCTTGATTTCAGAAAAAACAAATATTTTTTCAATAATAAAACAAAAAAACAAAATTAAAGAGTTATTAAATAAAGAAGAAACAGCTTATGATAAAGAAAAAATAAGAAGATATTTAGTTGATGATAAAGAAAAAAACAAAATAATTAAAAAAACAATTGAGTTTCACACATGGGAGCAATTTTACTTACAGTTTCCTAATGAAAAGGATAATGCTGAGAGAAGCATAAGAAATTGTGATGATAAATATATGGTTGTAACAAAAATTATAGATAACAATATTGAAAAAAACCAAAATGGGTCCTCAGATTTTTCGAGAAATACTTATTCTGTTACAATAACTAAAGATAGATATAATGAATTTAAAAGAATAAATGGAGATAATCCAATATATAAACTAATTAGTTATTCAATTAAATATAGAAACAGAATAATTATACTAGATGTATATGAGGAAAAATTTGAGGGATTAAATATAGCTAGAGTAAAGTTTGAAAACTCTAAGGAATCGTCTTTATTTGTTAAACCAAAATGGTTTGGTAGAGAAATAACTAATGATCCAGATTATATAGGAAAACATTTTAAATATACAAAGAATTAAAATTCATAATAAATACTATATAAGTTTGAATTACAATCTTTTCCAGTAACATATGAAAGATTAGTAAATAGTTCTTTTGAATATTCTATTTCTTTGTTTCCATATAATATTTTATTAGTTTCATTTATTAAATATAATGCTTTTTTTATTGAAATATCATATAAATCAAAAAAAGAGTAATTATATAGTTCCTTTTTTGAACAAGGATGGTGCCATTCTCTATGTTCTTTATTAAAATAATAATCTTTATTTAATAAGGGCTCTCCATATGATATTGTTTTAAAATTAAAATCAAAGAATGGGAAAAGTTTATCTATAATTTTATATATTACATATTTAATTTTAAATGGATCATATCTTAAAATATAATATAAAAATTTCATAATAAGTATGCTCTTATAGTAATAAATTGACATATTGTGTTTATTAAAAGTTTTTTCAAATGTATAATTTATTGCATTATTTATTTCATCGTTAAATTTTTTTATTTCAAAAAAATCTTTGTAAATTTTTATTTTACTTATATTTGTTTTTTCTCTTGTACTTAGAAAATATAGATCAATATATTTTTCCATATCGCTATGTAATCCTTTGTATTTTTTCGTATGTTTTTTATTTTTGTTATATACTCCAGTTTTAAAAAATACGAAAGGATGAATAGTAGAGTCGAGTGTATAATGAAGGATATTACCATATAGGTAAGACATAACTTGTTTATTGGTTTCTAATTTATTGTTTTTTATATATGTAATTAAATTAATAAAATAGTCTTGAGTATTCTTCCTATGCATATATTCACTTAATTTTTTCATTTCTTTGGTTTTAAAATAATTAATAGAATAATAAAAAAACAATATATCTGGACCCTGTGAAAATATCTTGAGTAAATCCAAATCAATATATTTTTTTATTTTCATTTTTTTATATACATCATTTGCAAAATAGGCGTGTGTTATAGTACTAGGCATAAATCTCCTCTTAAATATAATATAATTTTTTATTAAAAAAATCAATTTTTTTGTGGTATAATTTTAATGGTGATACTATGGCAACAAAAAAGGAATTTAAAACTTTAGATCAACAAATACTTATATTAAAAAATAAGGGTTTGATAATAACGGATGAGGAAAAAGCAAAAAATATATTATTTAGAGAAAACTATTTTTTCATTAATGGTTATAGATATATATTTTATAAGTCACAAAATGATAGGGTTTTTGTTGATGGAACAACTTTTGAAGAATTGTATGCTTTTTTTATATTCGATAGAAGCATTAGAAATATAATGTTTAAGAATATATTAATCGTAGAAAATAATATAAAATCAGTTATGAGTTATATATTATCAAAAAAATATGGCATAAAAGAAAAGGATTATTTGAAAGCATCTAATTTTTCTAGAGAATATTCTAAATCAAGAAGAATAAATGACGTAATAGGAAAGATGAAAAGACAAATTAAGATTAATAGTAAACAACACAGCGCAACGCTACATTACATAACAAATTATGGGTATATTCCAATGTGGATAATGGTTAAAGTTTTATCATTTGGAATAATAAGTGAACTATATTCTATTTTAAAAGATGAAGATAAAAAAGAAATAGCAGATTATTATAATGTTGCTTCTGAAGATTTGGAAATATTTTTATCAGTAACCGCTAATTATAGAAATTTATGTGCACATGAAGATATTCTTTTTGATCACAAAACTCAAAGAGATATTCCTAATACTGAATATCATAATATATTAAAAATTCCAAAAGTAAATGATGAATATGTATATGGAAAAAACGATTTTTTCTCAGTATTAATTATTATGAGACACTTATTATCAGAAGAAGAATTTAGATTGTTGGTTTATGAAATAGGTTATGAGATTGATTTGTTAGATGGCAAAGTATCATCAATTCCATTATCAAAAATATTACATAGAGTAGGTTTTGTTGATAATTGGAGAGATATATTATTATAGGAGGATAAAATGAAATCAAATAAAAAGTATATTTTAATATCTGTATTAATATTTTTCTTAGGTGCAATAGGAATGTATTTATTAATAAGTTATGTTCCATTAAAGACTAAAACTATTACTGAGGTTAATAATGAATATAAAATTGAAGAAACCGCTATAGAACAAGCAATAGAGAAAGTTTATGATGCAGTTGTAGTTGTTGAATCTTTTTCAAATAATAGAAAGATTGGTACTGGAACTGGGTTTATTTATAAAAAAGATAATAAGTATGGATATGTTATGACTAATAGTCATGTTATAGGAAATGGGAATCAAGTTAAAATTTTGCTGTCTGATGGTAAAGAAATAGATGCTAAAATATTAGGAAAAGATGTTTTATCAGATATTGCAGTATTATCAATTTCATCAGAAAAGGTTAAAAAAGTAGCGGAAATAGGCAATAGCAAAAATACTAAACTTGGAAATACAGTAATTACAGTAGGGGCTCCTATGGGTAGCGAGTATAGTGGTACAGTTACAAAAGGTATTTTATCTGGAAAAGACAGAATGATTACTGTTAGTTTAAGCAGTTATAGCTCAAATGATTTAATGATTAGGGTACTTCAAACTGATGCTGCAATTAATCCGGGGAATAGCGGAGGACCGTTAGTTAATATCGCGGGTCAAGTTATTGGAATTACATCTTTAAAATTGGTTCAAAGTGAAGTTGAAGGAATGGGTTTTGCAATTCCAATTGAAGACGCTATGAGATATGTAGAAGATTTAGAAAACGGAAGAGAAATATCTAGACCATTTATTGGAATTGAAATGTTAGATGTTAGTGAAGTTTATTCGTTGTTTCTTGAAGGTATTATAATTGATGAAGAAATTGAAAATGGTGTGGTTGTAATTAATATAACAGAAAACTCTCCAGCAGAAAAAGTAGGATTAAAAAAAGGAGATATTATATTAAAAATTGGTGATAAAGAAATTAACAATAAAGCACAACTACGATATGAATTATATAAATACAAAGTTGGAGATAAATTAAAAATATTTGTTTATAGAGATAAAAAAATAAGTGAATATACTTTAACATTAGTAGGTAATGATAACTAATATATAAGGTGGTATATTATGAATGAGGGTTTAAAGGTTTTAAAAAGAGACAACAAGAAAGTTGATTTTAATGGTGAGAAAATCGCAATTGCGATAAAAAAAGCTTTTGACAGTAGAGAAGAGTTCATAGAAAACTATACCGATGATGATATCAATAAAGTATATAATTTTGTATTAGAAGATATATATGATAATTATTTTGAAAAAGCATATATTAAAGTAGAAGAAATACAAGATATAATAGAAAAAATATTAATGAAATTATCTTATCAAGATGTTTATGAATCTTTTTCTAATTACAGAGATAAAAGGTCAGAATCTAGAAAAATGTTTTTGTCAGAACCAAAGCAACATAAGTTGTTAAAAGCAATAGAAAAAATAACTTTAAAACAAGATATAAAAATAAAAAATAATGAAACACCGATAGAAGTATTATTGAATTATGGAAAGATAATATCTGAAGAGTTTTCTTATGCTTATTTAATTAATAATAAATATATTGGATATCACGAAAGTGGTCAAATTTATATATCTGATGTTGAGTATTACCCAGTTGGTTCTTTAGATTCTATTGTATTAGACTTTAATAAACTTATAGAAAAAAATAATAAATGTAATTATGACATTGTGTCGTGTTTGGAATACATTAAGTTATATTTGATTAATTGTTCTAAAGATCAATATGGAAATCAAGGGTTGATTAATTTTGATGAATTGTTAAAAGAATCTTTATTAAATACTTTTAAAGAAGAATTCAAAATCAAGATATATGAGTATTTAGATTTTAATGGATATATTGAGATTATAGATGTGGATTCAATTAATAGAGATATCTTAAAGTTAAATACTATTTCATTTGATATTTCTACTTATTATAGATATAGTAAAAAAATTAAGCAAGTAGAATTAATTATTGAAAAAGCCTATGAAAATTCAATATTATCTACAGAAAAAATATTATATAAATCTCTATTTGGTTTTTTGCATACATATATATGTGATAATAATTTAACAATAAGTATTGGATTGGATACTTCTTATGAAGGAAGAATGATTACTAATAATTATTTAATGTCTTTAGATGATAAAGTAAAAATAAATACTTCATTCAATTTATTAAAAGGAATAAATTATGATAAAAAAGATTTTAATTATGATTTGTTTGTATTAGCAAGTTCTACCTTAGAAAAGGGATATTCGATTAGTTTTTGCAAGCTAGATTTTTATGAAAAAGATTATAATATATTTTATTTCGGTGATGGAACTTGTTTAATAGATAATGTTTCAATATCTGGAAGAGGACTTTTATCAAAAACATATTTTAATCTTGCTAGAATTGGAATTAAAAACAGTAAATTGGGTGAAACAAAAGACATGTTTTTTGCGGAACTAGAACATGTATTAGACATAGTAAAGGATCAATTAATCGAACGATTTAATTTTCAAAGCGAGAAAAAAGCATCTGATTTTAGGTTTTTAATTGGAGAAAATATTTATGTTGATTCTAAAGGATTAAAGCACACTGAAAAAATAAAAAAATCAATAAAAAATGGATTTTTAGGAATTGGAATTATAGGATTAAGTGAATGTGTAAAATCTCTGAATTTTAAAATTTCTGATGAAGAAATACTAAATCATATTAAAGATGTTATAAATATATATAAAAAAGATTATAATTTAAATTTTGTTATGATTGGTCCAAATGCAAGCGTTTCAAAAGAATTTATTGATATTGATAGAGCAATCTATGGCGAAATAAAAGAAGTAACATCAAAAGATAGTTACGATTTGGAATTTAACAAAAATAACAATAATTACTATCAAAAAACATTTGATGGTGGATACAATATTTTTATAGAATTAGAATATAGTAACGAAGAAAGCATAATAGAATTCATAAAAGAAAGTAAAATTGGATTTATAAGATTAAAAAAAGAAGTTAAGTAATTAACTTCTTTTAAAATAATATGTTTGGGTATACTCCTTTTTTTATTAAATCCCTTATTTCTTTTTCAACAATATCTTTGTCCTCTTTATAAGTCATACCTAACCAATTTGCAGGTGTTTTTATTAAAGAAATTTCAATCAACTTTTTTTGAAGCATTTCATTCATTACTTCAGTTGTTAAATATTCAATTTTTTCTATTTTATCCATATTATTATTAAAAAAATCAAATATATTATCTTCAATATAATCAAGTAATTTTGGAGTAAAAGAAATCATATTCATTGAAACTAATGTATCAAAAGAAACGTTTATATTTCTATTATCATTTAAAGCATTAGCTTTGTATCCTTTTTCAGTCTTTTCAACGTTACTTTCAATTAATTCAATTAATTTTGAATCTTTTTGAATGCAAACTCCTCTTTTTACCGAACCACTCTCTGTAACAGTTTTACCTAATAAATAACCAGCTATAGAGAAATCGTTATTGTTGTGTTCCATAAAGTCACTTAATAATTCATATGATTCTCTTCCATAGAAATCATCTGCATTTATTATTGTAAAGTTCTCTTTGATAATATCTCTTGCACAATAAATAGCGTGAGCTGTTCCCAAAGGCTTAGTTCTATCTTCTGGGATATTTATTTTTGCTTTAATTTCATCGTTTTTTTGAAATACATAATGTACTTCAATTTCTTTCCCCAATTTGTTTCCAACTTTTTCTTTAAATATTTCATAATTTTCTTCTTTGATTATAAATACAATTTTGTTGTATCCGGATTTAATAGCGTCATATATAGAGTAATGAATTAAGAATTCTCCATTAGGACCAATTGGTTCTATTTGCTTTAATCCTCCAAACCTACTACCCATGCCTCCTGCTAAGATTAATAATGTCTTTTTCATTAAGACCTCCTTTCAAATATAATATCATAAATATAATTATAATTCATCTATTTAAATCTTATTAACAAAATGTTAAAAACATATTGACAAATTAACCTGTTATTAATATAATGTTAATAACAAGAAGAAATTCTATCTAAAAAGGAGGTAAATATGAAAAAATTAGAAGAATTAAAAAAGTTACTTATTGTAGTCGATATGGTTAACGGATTTGTAAAAGAAGGGGTTATGTCTGATAGACAAATAGAATCTATTATTCCTGAACAATTAAGATTGATTGGAAAAATACTAAATGAAGGAGAAGGACTTGCATTTATTAAAGATTGTCATAATGAAGGTTGTAAGGAATTTGATCGATATCCCGAACACTGTCTTAAAGGTACAAAAGAATCGGAATTAGTTGAAGAACTATTACCTTATGAAAATAATAATTTATCTTATAGTAAAAATTCTACAAGTACTATGTATGCTAATAACTTTATAAATGATATTGATAAAATGAAAGCTTTAAAAGAAATTATAATAACTGGGTGTTGTACTGATATATGTGTTATGAATCTAGCAATACCTCTTCAAAATTATTTTGATCAAATTGATAGAAGAGTAAATATTATATTGCCGATGAATGCAGTAGAGACATATAATTCAGAAACTCATAATAGAGAAGAATATAATAATATGGCATTTAAACTAATGGAACAATCAGGAATAAAACTAGTCAAGAGATATGGAGGTAATAATGAATAATTCACTATTTACTGATTATTATGAAATAGTAATGGGCCATACAAATTTTGAATCTGGAGAAACCGAGAAGAAAGAATACTTTGACATATTCTTTAGATCTAATGTATTAAATGGAGGATATGCCATATCTGGAGGATTAGATAATATAATAGACTTTATTAATAATTTTAATATTACAGACAAACATATTGATTATTTAAGAACTTTTAATAAATTTAGTGAGAAATATTTAACATATTTAAAAAATTTAAAATTTAGTGGTGATTTATATTCCGTACCCGATGGAACCCCAATATTTCCAAATGAACCAATTTTAACAGTTAGAGCTAATGCTATAGAAGCAAAATATATTGAAACAGCTTTGCTTACTAATTTCAATCATGGCACATTGGTAACTACTGCCGCAAAAAGAATAGTTGAAGCAGCTAATGGAAAATCTATTATAGAATTTGGTGCAAGAAGAGGAAGATCTATTTCTGGTGCTGTTGAAGCCAGTAAGTATGCATATGTCGCTGGTTGTATTGGAACAAGCAATGTTGAGAGTGGAATGATATATGGTGTGCCTGTAATGGGTACTATGGCTCATAGTATGGTATGTGAATCAGATAGTGAATATGAAGCATTTATGAAATACGCAAAGTATAATCCAAATGATTGTATTCTATTGGTAGATACGTATGATACTTTAAATGTTGGAATTCCAAATGCAATAAGAATTGCAAAGGAATATTTAGAACCAAATGGGTACAGATTAAAAGGCATTAGAATAGATAGTGGTGATTTAGCATATTTATCAAAAGAAGCAAGAAAAATTCTTGATAATGCCGGATTAAGTGATACGAAAATCACGTTATCAAATAGTTTAAACGAAGATAAAATTAAAGCATTAATTGATGAGGGAGCAATATTTGATTCATTAGGAGTGGGAGATAATATATCAGCGGCTAATGATAGGCTTGGTGGAGTATATAAACTTATTGCAATAGAAAAAAATGATAATATAATTCCTAAAATTAAATTAAGTGATGATTCAATTAAAACAATTACTCCAGGTTATAAAAAGCTTTATAGATTTTATGATAAAGAAAGTGGCTATGCGATTGGAGATTTGGTTACATTGAGTAACGAAGAAAAACCAAAGGATGTATATACTTTAATAAATCCTTTGGATGAATGGAAGAAAAAAACTATAACTAATTTTATTGTAAGAGATATGTTGGTTCCAATATATAAAAATGGTAAACAGGTTTATGAATTACCCAATATTCATGAAAGAAGAAATTATTGTATTGAAGAATTTAAAACCATTTATCCGGAGATTAAAAGGAATAATAACCCTCATGAATATTATGTTGACTTATCAAAAAAATTACTCGAATTAAAAAAACAAATGATACATGATAGTGTTAAAATTAAAACAAAGGAATTAAAATAATGAGAAAAGAAAAAATGGATTTAATAAAAAAACATTATGAAGATTATAAAAGCATTAATAGATCAATACAAAGTAATAATACATTTTTACAAAGCGAATCGTATTTAATAACTTTAAAAAATGGATTAATAATAAACAGAGAAAAATTAATAAAAGGAAATAATGATGGAAGCGCTTCAATAATAGTTCCCCTTACTATAGAAAAAGAAATATTAATGGTTATAGAACCAAGAGTATTTACTAAAGAAACGGTTGCTATTAATTTCCCAGCAGGATATATTGAAAAAGACGAAGTACCTATAGAATCAGCAAAAAGAGAATTAATAGAAGAGACTGGTTATGTTTCAAATGATTGGATTGAAATAGATTCTTATTATCAAGATGAAGGATGTAGTAGTGCTTATAATCATATATTTCTAGCTAGAGATTGTGTTAAGAGAGAAAATCAAAATTTGGATAATGATGAAATTACATTCCCAATATTATTAAATTTAGAAGAAGTATTCGAATTAGAAGAAACTGGATATATAACGGGTGCTAATTCAAAGTTAGCATTACATAAAACCAAGGAGTTAATTGAAAGGAGTTTAAGATGAAATTTGATGCTATTAAGGAAAAAGATAATATAGTGAAATTTATTAAGGACTATTATAATAAACACAGTTTAGGAGGAGCAGTAATAGGTATAAGTGGAGGAAAAGATTCTGGAGTGGTTGCAGCATTGTTAGTAGAAGCTTTAGGTAAAGAAAATATAATAGGATTTACTTTACCTTGTCATTCAAAAGAAGAAGATAGAAATGATGCTAAATTAGTAAGTGATTATTATGGGTTTAAGCTATATAATTTTGATTTAACTAATATATTTGATTCTTTTAAAAAAGAAATAATTAATATGGGATCTTTTGATGAAAAACAAACTAAAAATAGTGATATTAATTTAAAACCAAGACTTAGAATGTCTACATTATATTATATGGCCGCACTATTTTCTAATCTTAATAATAAGACATATTTAGTAGCGGGGACATCAAATAAAAGTGAATTGTTCGTAGGATATTTCACTAAAGGAGGAGATTCGGTTCATGATATATCATTAATCGCAGATTTTACTGTTGATGAAGTAATAAAAATTGGTGAAGTTTTAAACGTTCCGGAAGTTGTTTTATATAAAAAACCTGCTGATGGGTTATCAACTTTATCAGATGAAGATAAATTAGGGGTTAGTTATAAAGATATTGCTAATTATATGACTGATCCGAATTTGGTAAATGAAGAAGTTGGAAGCAAAATAAAAAAGATGCACGATAATAATCAGCATAAATTTAATATACCAACATATAGGAGATAATATGAAAGTAGGAGTTTATGTAGGAAGTTTTAATCCAGTTCATAAAGGCCATATATCTATTGTGAATTATTTATTAGATAATAAAATATTGGATAAAATTATAATTATTCCTACCGATTCATATTGGGATAAAAATAATTTAATAGATATTAAACATAGAATTAATATGCTAAAGTATTATGAGAATGATAAGATTTTAATAGATACAAAGTTAAATTATTATAAATATACCTATCAAATTCTAAATGAATTAAAAAAAGAATACGATAACTTGTATTTAATAATTGGAGATGATAATTTAATTAATTTTGATAAATGGAAGAATGTTGAAGAGATATTATTAAATAAAGTAATAGTTATTAAAAGAGAAATAAAGAACCCTTTTGAATATATAAATACGTATATAAATAAAAACTCGTTTATATTTATAGAGGATTTTAAACCAATAAATATTTCTTCTACTAATATTAGAAGTTTAATCTATAACCATAATAAAGAAATAATAAATTTCTTGGATAATGATATAATAAAATATATAATAAACAATAATTTATACTTAAAGGATGAAAAATGATAATTAATGAAATAAAAAAAAATACCATATTTGAATGGTTTATGATATCTATTGTAATAATATTAACATTATATTTTGCAATTACTGATAAAGATAACTCGATAAGCTATTTATTAATCAATTCAATTTCCGCAATATCTGGAATAATTTGCGTTGTTCTTTGTGCTAAGGGCAAAAAAAGTCAATATATATGGGGATTATTTAATATCGTTGGTTATGTAATAATTGCATATATTAATAAATATTATGGTGAAGTAATGCTAAATGCTTTTTATTATTTGCCATCACAGTTTATTGGATATTACTTATGGAATAAACATATAAACAAAAACACTAATACTGTAAAAAGTAAAAAGATGACTATTAAGCAAACAGTATATTTGTTGATATCGTGTTTTATAGGTATATATATTTTCAAAGTATTATTAGACTATTTAGGAGGTAATAATACATTATTAGATAGTTCTTCCACGCTTATATCAATTTTCGCAAATGTATTAATGTTAGCAAGGTATAGAGAACAATGGTTATTGTGGATAATAATAGACATTATTACTGTTATTATGTGGCTGCTGGTAAAAGACTATATAATGGTTACTATGTGGTCGGTATATTTGATAAATGCTTTCTATGGGTATTTTAATTGGAGTAAATTATATGAAAAATCAAACATATGAAACAGGAATGTATGGAGGATCATTTGACCCTTTACATATTGGACATATTTACACGATAATTAAAGCTTCATCGATGTGTAAGACACTTTATGTCGTTATAAGTTGGTGTAAGGAAAGAGATTCCACATCAAAAGAATTAAGATATAGATGGATGCTTAATAGTTGTAAGCACTTAAATAATGTTATAATTAAATTAATAGAAGATAAAGCAAAAAGTAAAGAAGAATATAATAATGATTATTATTGGGAAAAAGGTGCGAAAGATATAAAAAAAATGATTGGCAAAAAAATTGATGTAGTATTTTGTGGATCTGATTATCGTGGATCAAATAGATTTGAAAGTTTATATGGAGATAGTAGTGACATAATATATTTTGAAAGAAGAGAAGTACCAATTAGCTCAACCGAACTAAGGGATGATATATATAAAAACTGGGAATATATATCTCCAATTTGCAAACCACACTATGTAAAAAAAGTATTGGTAGTTGGAGGAGAAAGCACTGGAAAAACAACATTAGTAGAAAATTTAGCTATTGCATATAACACAAATTTTGTAAAAGAAGTAGGAAGAGATATTTGTGGTATAGCTGGAGGGGAAGAATTCATTATAAAAGAAGATTTAATAGAGATACTATTAAAGCAAAAAGTATTGGAAATAGATTTATTAAATCATAGTAATAAACTGTTATTTGTAGATACAGACGCAATTACAACTCTATTTTATTCAAAATTATTATTAAAAGATAAAAACGAGATTCAAGAATGCGAAAATTTAGCAACTTCTATTTCATTAATTAATAATTATGATTTGGTTTTGTTTTTAGAACCAACCGTAGAATTTATTCAAGATGGTACTAGAAACGAAGAAATAAAAAATAATAGAGTTAAGTATAGTAATCAAATAAAAAAGCTATTAAAGAAAAATAATATTAAATTTATTAGTTTAAAAGGTAATTATCTTGATAGATATAATGAATCAATAAGAATAATTAAGGAAAAGTTTAATATAGATAATATTTGGAAGTAGGAGTTTAATGAATAAAGTATTTGAGTATTTAAAGAAAAACAATTTAACTATATCTACTATGGAATCATGTACTGGGGGTTTTGTAGCTAATTCAATTACAAATATTGAAGGTTCTAGTAACGTATTTAATTTTGGAGCTGTTACTTATTCTAATGAATATAAGATCAAATTAGGAGTATCTAAAGACATAATAGATAAGTATTCAGTTTATAGTGTTGAAGCTTCAAAAGAAATGGCAAAGGCAATTTCGCTATATACAAATTCGGATTATGGAATAGGAATAACAGGAAAATTAAACAGAGAAGATAATAATAATTTGTTTGGAAATAATAATGAAATATTTGTAAGTATATATGATAAAAATGAAGATAGGTATTATAGTAAATCATTAATAACCATGTATAAAGAAAGAATTAATAACAAGGAATTTATATTTACTAATTTAATAGATATGTTTGAAGAAGAAATAGTTGGGAGATAAGTTAATGAAAGATTTGGAAGATTTATTAAATAAAAAAGATATTAATTGGATTAATTATTTGGTTAACACAAAAGAAACAAATTATAATTTTGAAAGGATAAAGTCATTAAAGGAATTGTCTAATGATTTAATTTATAAATATGTTTTAAATTGTTTTAAAGTATTAGAATCTATAAAACCAAATAATACAATATATTATTATGTTTCAGAAACTTTGAAATGGATGGAAGTTTCAAAAGTTGGATCAAAAGAAGATAGAAGAAAATGGAAAAAATTGGGATTTGATTTATATGTACATAACATAGGGTCTTCTCAAATATATACTCTCGAGAATGAAGTAATAGATGAAGTGATAAGGGTATTAATTTTTACTCATGGGTTAATTGGACAAAATATTAGAGGAGAAGTTAATTTAAATAAAAACTTTGAATTATATAAATTAATAGAAAACAAATTAATTGATAAGGAAACATTAAAAGAAGTATTGGAAGTATTAAATGAATGTATCATTAAACCTGTTTCTGAAAAATTATTTTATTCAATTAAAGAAAATATATCAATTAAAATAGAAAAAATATTAAATGGTGATTTTAATGATGATCTTGATTTAACAGATAGATTTATTGCAATAAATAAAATTACAAATAAAAGTGATTTATTGATATTAAATAATGAAGAAGTATTTCAATCATTAAAAAAGATATTTGAAAAAGTTGAATTATGGTACTATCTTGCTGCTTTAATAGAATTTGATATTTTAGAAAGAACAAAAATTTTATTATTTTTGTCTAATAATTTAAAAGATTCAGATGAGCACATTACTTTTGAATTAATGATGAAATCAATATATTTTGATTATGAAGGAAAAAAGACAATTAATATTTATAAAAAAAGAATTATTGAATCATTTTTGAAATCATTATCAATTGAAGATATAATAAATAATAACATAAAAAAGAATCCTCATATTTCTTTTGTTGTTAATAGAAAGAATAACACCATTTTATTTTATTTTACTTTTTCTATTCAAGCATCAAAATTAATAGAGTTTTGCGAAGTTGCGTATACAAGTAACTCACTATATAATAAAGCCGTATATTTATTATATGATTTATTTGGTTTTAGAAGAGACAATTTTGATAGATTTTATAATGAAATTGAATATATTAATACAATGAACTCTTCTCTAAACAATAAAAAAATATTAATCGATTATATTGTTGGTAAAAATGTTTTAGATATAGGCCCCGGGGGAGGTGTCATATTGGATTTAATTGAAGAATATGACAATAATATTAATTTATATGGCATAGATATCTCTGAAAATATATGCGAAGAATTAAAAAAGAAAAAAGAAAAAGAAAACAAAAATTGGACTATAATAAAAGGAGATGCTTTATATTTAGAAAACTATTTTGAAGAAAAAAGTATGGATACAATTATATTTTCTTCTATTATTCATGAGATGTTTTCTTATATTGAGTATAATGAAAAAAAATTTAATATTGAAACAGTAATAAAAGTATTAAAGTCGGCCTATAATCTATTGTCAATAGGCGGAAGGATTATAATTAGAGATGGAATTAAAACGGAACCCGAAAACAAATTTAGAATAATAGAATTCAAAGACAAAAAGGATATTAGCATATTAAATAATTATTGTATGGACTTTAAAGGTAGAAGTGTTACTTATGAAAAAATTGATGATTATAAAGTAAAAATGCTTGTAAATGATGCTATGGAATTTTTGTATACTTATACATGGGGAGAAAATTCTTATTCATTAGAGGTTCAAGAGCAATTTGGTTATTTAACTCCATCCGAGTACAGAGAATTAATAATACAAAATTTACCGAATGCAAATATTATAGAATTAAAATCTTTTTTGCAAAGTGGATATGAAGAAAATTTACTTAATAAAATAACTCTTTATGATGAAAATATGAATGTTACTAAATTACCAAACAGTACTTGTATAATAGTAATAGAAAGGAATTAATATGGAATATAAAAGCGAAGAAGATTTTTTACAACATTACAATTCTAATGAATTTGAAAAATTATCTATGACTACTGATATATTAATATTTAGTGTATCTAGTGGAGAAAAAGAAAATTATAGAAAATTAAATGATAAATATTTTAGTATTCTTTTAGTAAAAAGAGATACTTATCCATTTAAAGATAAATGGTGTTTACCCGGTGGATTTATTAATATTGATGAAAATTTAGAAGATGCGCCCAAAAGAATATTAAATAATGAAACAAATTTAAAAGATATTTATTTAGAACAATTGTACACATTTGGTGATGTTAATAGAGATCCAAGAATGAGAATTGTTAGTACAGCATATATGGCTTTAATTGATAAAAACATATTAGAGAATAATTTATCAGAAAATTCTTCATGGTTTAATATTGAATATAAAGAAAATAAGAATAACATGTATATTTATTTAAACAATGGAGTAGATAGTATTGATATTAAAATAAAAAAAGTATTATATGAAAAAACTACCGATAGATATAAATATGTAATAGAAGAAAATAATTCACTAGCATTTGATCATGCTTTAGTTATTGCATCAGGGATTTCAAGACTTAAAAACAAATTAGAATATACAGATATAGTATTCAATATGATGCCAGAATATTTTACTTTAGGAGAATTGCAACAAGTATATGAAATTATTTTAGGTAAAAAATTATTGGATCCAGCATTTAGAAGAATAATTGCTAACAAAGTAGAAAAGACAGATAAAATGAAAAAAGGTGGAGGTCATAGACCTTCAGTCCTATTTAAATACAAACATAGATTATAATTAAATAAATAGGATTAACAAAGTATTTAGTGATAAAGAGAAAATGTTTGTTAGTTTATTAATATAAAGTAGGAGAAAAAAATGAAATTAGAAAAAATTGATTTTGAACATAAAAAGATGATTGAACAAATTAAAAAAGAATATGATTCAAATAATGAAGACTATAATGGAGCTTTTTTTATCAAAAATTATGATAATTATGATGAATTAATTAATAGTTTAAATAATTATTCAAATGGAATAATGGATAATCCAAGTTATGTTCCTTACACTTGCTATGTCTTAATTGAAAATGATGAAATAGTTGCTGTAGGTTCATTAAGACATTATCTAAACGATTATTTAAAAAAGTTTGGTGGACACATCGGATATAGTGTTGTTCCTTCGAAAAGAAATAAAGGATATGGCACTAAAATGCTTGAATTGATATTAGAGAAAGCAAAAGAGATGAAAATAGATGAAATACTAGTTACGTGTAATGCTAATAATATTGGTTCTCAAAAAGTAATTGAAAATAATAAAGGAAAATTAATTGATAAAATAAACGAAAACAATTCAATCAATTTTAAATATATAATTGATAATAAATAATTATTAAAAAAAAATTATAGGGTTGAATACCAGAAAGGGTTAATTTTTATAACAAACGCCATACTTGAAAACGATAAGGTTAATTTATTGTTAATAAATGATAAAATAATGTCATTAATATGTATTAAGTAAAACAAAAAAATATAATACAAAAAACGAATCATTAAAAATGATTCGTTTATTTATATATGGAGCAGATGATGGGAATCGAACCCACGTAATCAGCTTGGAAGGCTGATATTCTACCATTGAACTACATCTGCAGGCACTTATAATTATAACAATTATTTTATATATGTCAATAATTATAAGGTAATTTATATGATAATATTATCAATCTATATTTATTACAAGATTTTGATTTTGAAATGCAGCGTTATTTTTAGGATCTACTATTTGACCATGACCTATTAAGTCTTTCCATTTAGTAATTGTAGTGAAAGAACTGTTTTTATATTTTTCTAATTCTTTAGGAAGCTCATTACCATCGATTGCTCTGATTCTTATAACTGGTCCACTTCCTCCTCCATATGAACTATTAACTGCTTCTATTGAGTAAGCATATCCGTTTTGGGTTCCCAAATACATTCCGGTATGACCGCTTCCATTAGTTCCTACATATGATACTGGATCTCCTGCAGAATAATTTTCGAGAGTACTACTGCTATAACTATAATTGTCGTTATAACTAGTTTTTCTTGGATTTCTATTAATTACTTTTCCTTCTACTACATTTCCACTATTAGTTTGCGTCCATAAAGTATAGTTGGTACAATCTAATCCTTGTCCATTTTTATTCCAATTTGAATTAATTCCAACATATCTAAAGTTTCCTAATCCATCAGTAGTAGTTGAACCTCTTGCTGCAGGCCTAAAGCCTGTTTTTAATTGCCAAAATAAAATTGCCTGATTAGCTTCTTCTGTTCCCCAAATACCATTATCTTTCATTTGAGTTTGAAGGTTATTTAAACTTTTTGCAGCTTCTTGAAGATAAGCGCTATCTCTATTTGTGGTGTTGGGGCTAGAATTAAAATTAATCATCATATCATTTAAATTCAAACTCATCAAAGGATTCTCTCCGTTTAATATACTTTGAATTGCATAATTAGATAATTGTGAATCAAATTGGGAAAAAGGTAAAATTGTTGAATCAATTGTACTATTAAGATTTAATGTTTCTTTATTTGTTTGAGAGCTATCTTCCTCGATGTTGGATAATGGAGTTCCGTTATTTGTTTCCCCTGATAAATCAATTGTATCATTATTAATAACGCTTACATCTTGTGTGATAGGAATATTTTCAGTAATTTCATTTGAAGTTGTTGTTACATTATCCTGTCCAATACTTTGAGAACTATCAACTACTCCTTGGCTTGTTGCGTCTATATAGTTTTTAAGCGCCGTATTAAAACTAACAATGCTTTCTTCAAATTTTATAATAATGTCAGCATATTCTTTTTTTATTTCATCTATTATTTTTAGTGTCTCTTCAGATTTTTTTCCGTCCCAGTAATTGTCTATAACATCTAAATCGGTATTTATGCTATTTATTTTATCAAAAAAATTTTCTTTTATTTTTGTTAATTCCTCTTCGGTTCTAATCATATTGTTAAAAGAAACTAAAGTATTATTCATATAAACCTCTATATTTTGATATCATTATAACATTAATTGTTTAAATTGTTTACTTTTTATATAGTTTTGAGTATACTTTTATATGGTTAAGGAGTGGTATTATGATAAGCACAAAAGATTTAACACTTAGATTTGGTGGAAGAATATTATTTGAAAATGTAAATATAAAGTTTACTGAAGGAAATTGCTATGGATTAATAGGCGCAAACGGAAGTGGAAAATCTACTTTTTTAAAAGTGCTTTCAAATGAAATAGAACCTACAAAAGGTGAAGTTATTGTTGGAAATAAGGAAAGAATTTCAACTTTAAAACAAGATCAAAATTTATATTCTAATTATAAAGTATTAGATGTTGTTATAATGGGAAACAAAAGATTATTTGATATTATAAATGAAAAAGATAAATTATATTCAAAGACAGAATTTACTGATGAAGATGGAATAAAATTAGGTAATTTAGAGGCTGAATTCGCTGAGATGAATGGTTGGCAAGCAGAAAGTGATGCGGCAATTTTACTTAACGGTTTGGGAGTCCAAACCGATTTATATGAAAAGAAAATGGAAGAAATAGATAACTCTAATAAAATTAAAGTACT
Source organism: uncultured Muribaculaceae bacterium (assembly GCA_964609995.1). Lineage (GTDB taxonomy): Bacteria > Bacillota_I > Bacilli_A > RF39 > UBA660 > JAAYGD01. The sequence goes on along the minus strand of CAZSTI010000012.1, from coordinate 4,572 downwards.
TCTTGCACAAGCTCTTTTTGGAAAACCGGATGTTTTATTGTTGGATGAGCCTACAAATGGATTAGATATAGATGCAAAATTATGGTTAGAAGAATTTTTAATAGAGTTTAGTAACACTTTAATAGTGGTTTCTCACGATAGACATTTTTTAAATAAAGTGTGTACTCATATTGTTGATATTGATTATGAGAAATTAACGGTATATGTTGGTAATTATGATTTTTGGAGACAATCTAGTGAATTAATGCAAAAACAAATGAAAGATTCTAATTTGAAAAAGGAAAAGCAAATTAAAGAACTTCAAGATTTTATAGCAAGGTTTTCTGCGAACGCTTCAAAATCTAAACAAGCAACCTCTAGAAAGAAAACATTAGATAAAATTATATTAGATGATATTAAACCATCAAGTAGAAGGTATCCGTATATTAATTTTAAAATTGAAAAACCTTTAGGTAAAGATGTGCTAACTACAAAAAATTTATGTGTATCAGTTGAAGGTAAAAAAGTAATAAATAATTTAAATTTATCTTTAAATAATACTGATAAGATTGCTTTTATAGGAAGTAATGAACTAGCAATTACTACATTGTTTAAAGCTTTATCAGGGGAAATTGAAATAGACAGTGGAGAAATACTTTGGGGATCTAGTGTTATTAAATCATATTTTCCAAAGAACAATGATTCGTATTTTAATTTTGATAAAAATATTATTCAATGGTTACAAGAATATTCTACAGAGAAAGATGAACAGTATGTGAGGGGTTTTCTAGGTAGAATGTTGTTTTCAGGAGAGGAATCATTGAAAAAAGTTAAGGTATTAAGTGGTGGAGAGAAAGTAAGATGTATGTTATCAAAAATGATGCTTAGTTTTGCTAATGTATTAATATTAGACGAACCAACTAATCATTTGGATATAGAAACAATCACTTCACTAAATGAGGGATTGAATGAGTACAAAGGTTCAATATTATTTAGAACACATGATCATGAATTAATTGAAACGGTTGCGAACAGAATTATAGAATTTAAAGAAGATGGAAAATACATTGATAAAATGATTAAATATAGTGAATACATAGAAAAAGTGAACGATTAAGTTCACTTTTAATTATTTTCTATAGTATATTTTGATAAAGTTTCAAAAGTATTATTTATATATTCTCTTGGAACAAATGTAATTATTCCTCTTGTTACTATATCGGTCGTAACAATCTGTCCACTATTGATTTTAACGTATATGAACATTTTATTTTCTTCTTTATATAAAGCACTAAAATCAACCACTCCTGAACTTGTCATATTTGTATAAGAAATAACTGCAAAGTTATCATCTAAAATATTATCAATATTTTTATTATTAGGAATTGTAATATTTCTATTAGATATAAATTCATCAAATTCATTTTTACTTTTTATTACTTGTGTTTTAAATTTATTTTTATAACTTATTTCTTCATCATAATAAGAAGATGTATATAAAATGATTTCTATTTTATTTATTAAATCATCTTTATCTTCATATATCTTTATTGAATTGTTTCTTATCTTTTTTATTGATAAACCATCTGTTTGAACGGGATAACTCTCTCTTAATATACCTGTGGTTTTTACTTTAACAATATCATTCAATGATATGTTCTCAAGATTAGAATTATTAAAATATACAATATATGGTTCATTATTAACTTCTAATAATAAGTTTGAATTAAATTCTTTATTTTTATTAAAAGTAATATCTATAACTCTTCCGTTAATATAGCTGCCTTGATTTTTTACAATAATTAATATAATACTTACTATTAATAAAGATATTCCTAATATAATATTTTTTTTCATAAAAATCACCTGTATACATTTTAACATATATATTAAAATGATTGAATTATTTTTAATTATTTATTATAATGTATGTATATTTGGATGTTGAAAAAGAGTAGTAGTAATTATTAAATCGGTAGAGAGTTAGTGTTTGGTGAAAACTAATGATTAAATATTATGAACTCGCTTTGGAATTCAATCGTTTATTACGTTATAATAACTAAGTGCATAGAAATACTATGAACTAAGGTGGTACCGCGATTATTCGTCCTTAGATTTATAGTTTTTTTTATAGGAGGATTTTATGTATAATTTTACTAAAATTGAAAAAAAATGGCAAAAAAAATGGGAAGAAAATAAAACTTTTAGTGTTATTGAAGATATAAATAAAAAGAAATTTTATGCTTTAGTTGAATTTCCATATCCTAGTGGTCATGGATTACATGTTGGGCATGTTAAAGCATATACTGGATTAGAGGTATTATCTAGAAAGAAGAGAATGGAAGGATATAATGTATTATTTCCAATTGGTTTTGATGCTTTCGGATTACCAACAGAAAATTACGCAATAAAAAACAAACTTCATCCTAAGATAGTTACGGAAAATAATGTAAAAATGTTTTTATCTCAAATTAAAAGAATTGGATATTCATTTGATTATGAAAGAATAGTTAATACTACTGATGAATCTTATTATAAGTGGACGCAATGGATATTTTTAAAACTTTATGAAAAAGGTTTGGCATTTAGGAGTAAAACATTAGTTAATTATTGTCCAAGTTGTAAGGTTGTCCTTTCTAATGAAGATAGTCAAAATGGTAAATGTGATATATGCCATAATCAAGTGATTCAAAAAGAAAAAGATGTTTGGTATTTAAGAATTACTGAATATGCAGAAAAATTATTGGACGGATTAAATGATTTAGAGTGTTCTTCAAGCATAAAATTGCAACAAGAAAATTGGATTGGTAAAAGTGCCGGTGCTTTTGTTGATTTTAGAGTGGAAAACGAAAAATTAAAAGTATATACAACTAGACCTGACACATTGTTTGGGGTGACTTTTATGGTAATTGCTCCTGAGCATGATTTAATTAAAAAATATAAAAATAAGATTTCAAACATACAAGATATAAACAATTATATAGAGATTACAAAACAAAAAACAGAATTTGAAAGAATTAATTTAACTAAAGAAAAAACCGGAATTAAAATAGAGGGAATAAGTGCAACTAATCCCGTTAATAATAAGAGCATACCTATATACGTGGCGGATTATGTAATGATGGGATACGGAACCGGTGCAATAATGGCGGTTCCTGCACACGATGAAAGAGATTGTGAATTTGCTAAGAAGTTTAATATAGAAATAATTAAAGTAATAGATAATGATAATATAGATACATTTGATGGTGATGGAAAACATATCAATTCTGATTTTATAAATGATTTATATAATGAAGAAGCAATAAATAAAATGATAGACTATTTAGAAGAAAATAAAATCGGAGAAAAAACGACTCAGTATAAAATTAAAGACTGGGCATTTAATAGACAAAGATATTGGGGAGAGCCAATTCCAATTATTCATTGCGATAATTGTGGCCACGTACCTGTTCCTTATGAGGATTTACCTGTAAAATTGCCGGAAGTTGAAAATTATGAACCCGGAAAAAATGGAGAAAGTCCATTAGCAAGCATTTCATCTTTTGTAAATTGCAAATGTCCTAAATGTGGAAAAGATGCAAAAAGAGAAACTGACACTATGCCACAATGGGCGGGTTCTTCTTGGTATTATTTAAGATATACCGATCCTAGAAATGATTTAGAACTAGCAAACAAAGATATACTAAATTATTGGTTACCAGTAGATTGCTATAATGGTGGTATGGAACATGTTACTAGACATTTAATTTATTCTAGATTTTGGCATAGATTTTTATATGATAATGATATCGTACCAAATAAAGAACCATATTTAAAAAGAACTAATCAAGGATTGATTTTGGGACCAGATGGAGAAAAAATGAGCAAATCTAAAGGTAATGTAGTCGATCCTATGGATATCATAGAAGGTTTTGGAGCAGATACATTAAGGCTATTCATTTTATTCTTGGGAGAATATGGAATGGACTCAGTTTGGAATGATGATTCAATAAAAGGTATTAGTAGATTTTTAGACAAAGTATATAATTTGAAAGACAAAGTAATAAAAAGAGAAGAATATACTAAATCCTTAGAAAATCAAATAAATAAAACTATTAAGAAAGTATCTTTTGATATTGAAGATGCGAAATATAATACAGCAATATCTGAATTGATGATTTTAACTAACGAATATGCTAAATTAGATAGTATTTCATCAAAGGATTATATTACTTTATTAAAATTACTTAATCCTTTCGCCCCTCATTTAACAGAAGAAGTAAATGAGATCTTAGGAAATGATGAATTAGCTTATTCAAATTGGCCAAAATATGATGAATCAAAAATGATTGATAATATTTATGAAATGATAATTCAAATAAATGGAAAAATAAGAGGAAAAGAAATAGTAACAACTAATACTTCAAAGGAAGATATGCAAAGAATTGCATTAGAAAACGATAATGTAAAAAAACATTTAGAAAACAGTGTTATTCAAAAAATAATAGTAATACCAAATAAAATTGTTAATATCGTATTAAAACAATAATCAATAATATAAATTAAAAATAATAAAATATGGTATAATTTAAAAAGAATAAGGAGGAGAAA
>CAZSTI010000011.1:0-27200 GCA_964609995.1 uncultured Muribaculaceae bacterium | reverse complement strand
AGGGGTTTGCTATGGAGGTGTGTTACTAAATGGTAAAAAAGGCACACAATTTGTCATCGGCTCCATTGAAAAAAAATACTTCTTTTTTAAGGAGAAGTGTTCTTTTTCCTTTTAAATTAATAAAAAAAATGTTTATGTATTTTTTTGAAGGATTAAAACAAATATTAATGATTCCGGTTAAATCGATTATATATTTTTATTTTGGTTTAGAATGGATACTTAATAATACTATTTTTTCTCCTTTTAAAAATGTAAAAGATAAACAAATATTAAATGAAACTAAAAATAATAAAGTAATTAAGATTACAAATAAGGCACAAAAAGAACAAGAAAGATTACAAAGGATTGAAGAAAAGAAAAGAAAGAAAGAAAATAAAATAGCGTTAAAAGCACAAAAGAAATTAGAAAAAAAGAAGCAACCAGATAACAATAAAAATATTGATAAAAAGGCTTTAAATGAAGCAAAAAAGGCACAAAAAGAACAAGAAAGATTACAAAGAATTGAAGAAAAGAGAAGAAATAAAGAATATAAAGTAGCGTTAAAAGCACAAAAGAAATTAGAAAAAAAGAAGCAACTAGAAAAGAAAGAAGATATTGATAGAAAGACTTTAAATGAAGCAACAAAGGCACAAAAAGAACAAGAAAGATTACAAAGGATTGAAGAAAAGAAAAGAAAAAAAGAAGCTAAAATAGCTTTACTAGAGAAAAAGAAATTAAATAAAAGAAAAATACAAAACAATAATTATAAAATAAGAAAAAAAGACATTGACAAAAAAACGTTAAAAGAAATTAATAGAATAAAAAAAGAGCAACAAAATATTTTAAAAAAAGAACAAAAATTTAAAAGAATTGAAGAGGCTAAAAGATTAAAAGAACTAAAAAATAAAGAATTGGATATTCAAAAACAAAAGAAAATAGAATTAAAGTTGCAAAAAAAAGAAGCAAAAAGAAAAAAAGCAGAAGATAAGATTATAGCAAAAGCTGAAAAAAAGAAATTAAAAGAAAAACAATTGATTGAAAAAATTGAAACAGAATCTAAAATTAGAGATGCAAAAAACAATGAATTGAAAAGAAGAAAAGAAAATGCATTAAAGATTAAAAAAGCACAAATTGAACAAAAGGAAAAGAAAAAAGAAGAAAAAAATATTCCTTTAAAACAAAAGATCAAAAAATGGTATAAAAATTTAGCTTTTGTTAGATATAGAGAAAACAAAGCTGAAATGGAAAGACAAGTTCTCCTTATAAATTTTGAAGGAGAAGATGCAGTTCGTAGTGAACAAAAAATTTATTTTAAATATGTTGCAAAAAAGTTAGAAACTGGAGAACTTGAAAGAGGAGTTTTCGCTGCGTTTTCTAAATTGGAAGTTCATTCATATTTACTTGCGGAAGGTTACGAAGTATATGAAATTACTCCTCAAAGAAATTATGGACAAGACGTATTGACAAGATTTGTAAGAGGAAAAATTAAAAGAGCTGATTTAGTATTCTTTTTAACACAGTTATCTACTTTCTTAAAATCTGGTTTGCCATTACTTGAAGCAATAAAAATATTGGAAAAACAAACAGATAAAAGAAAGTATAAGAATTTGTATAAATCATTAAATTATGAGTTAACAATGGGGGAAAATTTTAGTAGTGCGCTTGAAAAACAAGGAGATTCATTTCCAAGATTATTGGTTAATATGATTAAATCATCTGAGCTATCAGGAAATCTTCCTGAAGTATTAGATGATATGGCTACTTATTATGATGAGATGAATAAGACTAGAAAACAAATGAAGTCAGCAATGACTTATCCTCTTGTAATATTTGTTTTTGCAACTGGAGTAATAATATTTATATTAATATTTGTTATACCAGAATTTGTTGGTATATATAAAGAAATGAATGCTGAATTACCAACTATTACTAAGATAATAATTGAAACTAGTAATTTTTTAAGAAAAAATATATTTTACTTACTGGGAGGTTTATTTGCTTTATTTTTATTTTTTAAAGCTTTATACAATTCAGTAAAAGCATTTAGAACAATTGTTCAATGGGTAATGATGCATGTTGCGGTATTTGGAAAGATTATTATATATAATGAAGTAACAACGTTTACAAAAACTTTTGGATCTTTATTAAATCATAATGTATTTATAACTGATAGTATGGAAGTATTAAGTAAAATTACAAACAATGAAATATATAAAATGTTAATATTTGATACTATTACAAATTTAGCAAAGGGTGGAATTATTTCTAATGCCTTTAAAAATCATTGGGCTTTTCCAGTAATTGCATATGAAATGTTACTAACAGGAGAAAAAACAGGAGAACTTGGAGATATGATGATGAAAGTATCAGATTATTTTCAATTACAACATAAAAACTCTGTTACACAAATAAAAACTTTTATAGAACCATTAATGATAGTGTTTTTAACTGTATTAGTTGGTATAATATTAATGTCTGTAATATTACCTATGTTTAATATGTATACAGAAATAATGTAATAGGAGATTAATATGTTAACTAATATATACCCTTTATTTTTCTTTATAATAGGCTCAGTTATGGGATCGTTTTTTAATGTTGTAGGATATAGAGTCCCTAAAAAAGAGTCTATTGCTTTTCCTTCATCTCATTGTGTAAATTGTAATCATAAATTGGGTTCTTTGGAATTGATACCCTTATTTTCTTACATTTTTTTAGGGGGAAAATGTAAAAATTGTAAAAAAGAAGTAAGTATTATATATCCATTAATTGAATTATTAACAGGTTTATTATTCTTTATGTCTTATCTAATATTTGGATTAAGTAATGAATTACTTTATTCTATAATATTTGTTTCTTTTTCAGTAATAGTAATTGTATCTGATATTAGATATTTGATTATTCCTGATGAAATAATATTTGTTTTTTCTTTAATTTTAGTAATCTCAATGTTTTCTATAAATGGATTTTATATATATAGTGATATACTAATGGATGCTTTAATACCTTTTGCGTTTTTGTATTTAGTAAAAACTTTTGGTGATTTGGTATTTAAAAAAGAAACTATGGGTGGTGGAGATATTAAATTAATGCTTGTAGTAGGATTGTTTTTGGGATGGGAGAATGCTTTAATCACTATATTTTTGGGAACTATTATTGCTTTTCCAATATCATTATATTATTATATAAAAGACAAAGAACATATGATGCCATTTGGACCTTATTTGTGTGTTGGAGCTCTAATAATAAGTTACCTTAATATTTCTGCCATAGAAATAATTAGATTATTTTATTGAATAATGATATAATCAGTTTGTAGGGGGATTTATGAGAATATTTGAAAAACTTATTGGACATAAAAGTATAAATGAAGAATTGTTAGCTGAAAGAACTTTGCCAAATGAAGAAAAAGTTCAAATAATAAATAACATGGATGATAAAACTCGTTTAAAATATGAAGCTGCTATGGATTATTCGGAAGTTCTTGATTCAATTCAAAATATGGGAATAAGAAGATGGAGAAAGTTAAGTATTTTAGAAAAAAGTATTTATGCGGTAACTAAAGAGGATATTTTATTTTTGGAAAAAGCAAAACAATCGGGTAGAAGTATATTGGAAATGGCTTGTTCTAAATCAATAATTCCAAACTCCAGAAATAATTTAAAATTATTAAAAGAAAATCAAAGATAGAGAATAGTAATAAACAAATGTATTATAGAGAGTTAATAATTGGTGAAAATTAGCATACATGGTTTATGAATCTACTCTTGAGAGAAATGTAAACATTTCCGGTTAATACCGTTATATAAAGAGAAGTAATTAGGATGGTACCACGACTTTCGTTCCTTGAGAATGGAAGTTTTTTTATTAATAAAGGATACAAAGAATATCACTTAAGGTAGTAATGGATTGAAAGTTAATAAATATAAATATATAATAAATATAAGGAGAGTATTATGATAGATATTAAATTAATAAGAGAAAATAGTGAATTGGTAAAAGAAAATATAAGAAAAAAGTTTCAAAACGATAAGTTAATATTGGTTGATCAGATTAAAGAATTAGATGAAAAATTTAGAAATATTAAAGTAGAAGCAGATAATTTGAGAAAACTAAGAAATCAATTTAGTGATAAAATTGGTTTAATGATGAGAGAAGGGAAAAAGGAAGAAGCTAACGAGATAAAAATAGAGGTTTCAAAATTAAATGATAAGTTAGCTGAGTTAGAATCAATAGAATTAGAAAGAAAAAATGAAATTGATAAGCTTATGATGTCTATTCCTCAAATAATAGATGAAAGTGTTCCAATAGGAAAAGATAGTAGTGAGAATGTTGAAGTTGAAAAATTTGGAGAACCCATAATAAAAAATTATGAAATTCCTTATCACGCTGATATTTTAAGTAATTTGAATGGTTTGGATAAAGAAAGTGCTGGTAGAACGAGTGGAAATGGTTTTTATTACTTAATGGGGGATATTGCAAGGCTTCATTCAGCTATGCTAAGTTATGCAAGAGATTATATGATAGATAGAGGGTTTATTTATTGTATACCACCTTTTATGATTAGAAGTGATGTTGTAAATGGTGTAATGAGTTTTGAAGAATTGAATGCTATGATGTATAAAATTGAAAGTGAAGATTTATTTTTAATTGGAACTTCGGAACATTCTGTAATTGGTAAATTTAAGAATCAAATAATTAAAAAAGAAGAATTACCAATAAAAATAACATCATATTCTCCATGCTTTAGAAAAGAAGTTGGAGCTCATGGTATAGAAGAAAGAGGTATATATAGAGTACATCAATTTGAAAAGCAAGAAATGGTTGTGTTATGTGATAAAAGTGAAGAGGCTGAATGGTATGATAAAATGTGGAAATATACTGTAGACTTTTTTAGAACATTAGATATACCTGTAAGAACTTTGGAATGTTGTAGTGGTGATTTAGCTAATTTAAAAGTTAAGTCATGTGATATTGAAGCTTGGAGTCCAAGACAAAAAGAATATTTTGAAGTTGGAAGTTGTTCAAGGCTAGGGGATGCTCAAGCTAGAAGATTGGGAATAAGAGTTAAGAAAGAAAATAATGAATATGTATCTACTTTAAATAACACTGTTTTAGCTACTCCTAGAGCTTTAATAGCGTTCATAGAGAATAATTATTTGGAGGATGGTAATATTAGAATACCAAAGGCTTTACAGCCATATATGGGGGGAAAAGAGTTTATTAAAAGAGAAACTAATTAAAAGTTTCTCTTTTATTAACAAAATTATATATTTATGATATAATTTCATATATAAAATAAGGGGAATTATGAAAAAAATATTATTTTTATTTATATTAATTTTTCCTATTGTTGTATTGGGTTATAATGATACATTGAATCCAATGTGTACTTTGAGTGAGAAAACAAAATTGAGAAATACTTCTTTGAATTTTGATTATGTTCTAGAAAAATATAAAAAAGAAGATGAAATTTTATATAAAGTTACTATTTTAAATATGATAGAAGATATAGTAATTGATTATAATAGTGTTTCATATTCTATAACAAATAATATTATTGAAGGTGTATTACCAGGAACAGTAATGTCATTAAAAATATATTCAACTCCAAATAGTATTTGTGATGGTTTTAATATATCATCAAAGATTATAAACATTCCTTATTATAATGTTTATAAAGATAATGAATTGTGTAATGGAAACGAAGAATATTTTCTGTGTAAAGAAAATGTGAACGCAAAAATTTCCGAAGAAGAATTTTTAATAAAAATAAAATCTTATATTGAAGAAAAAAAGAATCAAAAAGAAATTGAAGAAGAAATAACAGTTATTAAAGAAGAAAAATTATCAAATATTTTGTTAGATTGGTTTTTAAAGTATTATGTTTATGTCTCTTTTTCAATAATTATTATTGGAACAATTGGAATTATTTTGTTAGTAGCTAAAAAGAAAAAAGAACTTTATTAGGAGTTAATAATGAATAGAAAAGCTTTTACATTAGTAGAATTATTAGCAGTTATAGTTGTACTAGCTATAATTTTAGTTATTTCTATTCCTAGAATATTAAAAGTTGTTGAAAATTCTCAAATTGAGTCTATAAGAATTGGAGCTGAAAATTTAGTAAAAGCCGCTAGTGATAGATTGTTAGATTTATCTTTTAGTGTTCCAGTAGATAAAAAATATGATATTGTTGATGGAGAATTTGTTGCAGATTCTATACCTTATAATGGGACTTTACCTGATCAAGGAGTTATTTATGTTACATATAATGGTTATGTAGCAATTATGTTATTTAATGATAACTTGTGTGCTAAAAAAGAATTTAATGAAAAGAGAGTTACGGTTACAAAAGATACAGTATGTATTTTAAATATTCCAGAAAGTGTTGATACAGGTTGTTTTTATTTTTCTAGTTCTGTTACTGAAGCAACTATTACTGGTTATGATTTAAGTTGTTCAAAAAATGTAATTATTCCGAGTACTTTAGGAGGGAAAACAGTAACTATGATTGGTGCCTCTGCATTCGATAATATTGGATTAACTAGTGTAATAATACCAAATACTGTTAATACTATTGGATCAAACTCTTTTCAAAATAATCAACTAAAAAGTATAATAATACCAAATAGTGTTACTACAATTTCTTCATATGCTTTTAGTGGAAATATTATTAATAATATTACTATACCTACAAGTGTAAAAACAATAGGACTTTCTGCTTTTGAAAATAATCAGTTAACAAACTTAAATATTTCTAATGGTGTTCAATCTATTGGAGATAGGGCTTTTTATGGTAATCAATTAAATAGTTTGATTATTCCATCAAGCGTAAATACAATTGGATTAAATACGTTTGTTAATAATTTTATAATAAATATTAATATGCCTCCATTAGTAGTTGTTACGACCACTTCTATTTCAAACAATTTTTATAATACATATGTAACAACACATTCTAGAGCTTCTGGCATATATACTTCAACCTGTCAAACATGTCTATGGACAAAATTATAAAAAGACTATTTATTAGTCTTTTTTAATGGTATGTTAAATTCATTATTAATATTATTTGTGTCATATATAGAACAAATTTTGTATTCTAATTTAAGTATTTCCTTATATTTATTAAAATTTGTAATTAAAGGTAATTTTATTTCTTTTTTTATTTTATTCAAATATTTAATTCCTTTATTAGAATATCCTAATATTCTAATATAATTTATATTTATATATTTTTCATTATCAATTTTAGTGTAACCTACTAATATGTGAAGTAACATTCTTTTTATTCTACTATATGTATATCTTTTACTTTTAATATTATTTATTAATTCTTCTAATGAATTAGAATTATTAATTACTTTTTTTATTCTATTTTCTAGTCCTTCATCAACTCCGTTAAATATTGATAAATCCTCAGTACAAAGTATTTTATATTTTAATAAATCATAATAATCTTCAATAAATTTTATGTTTTTGTAATCAAATTTATATGGTATGTACTTATTTATATTATTGTTTGTTTTAAGTGCTTCTCTTATACTGGTTGCGCTGCATTCAAAAAGGTCCTTACTATGATAGTCGGTATTTCTTTTAATAGTGTGAGCTTTGATATCATAGTTGTTTTTAATAATATCTTTAATATAAGTAATACCTAAAATATCATTTGGCTTATTAATGCTAATTGATTTTAATAAATTTGATGGATATGATTCATTACTTTTAAGTATAGGTTTATTATTAATAAGTTCTAAAGCATTGTTATATAATGAATTAATATCTCCGGATTCTGAACCAAAAACAATGTTTTCTACTTTTAAATCATTAAGTATTTCAAGTGCACCCTTAGAAAAAAGATCTGCTGATTGAGTTGAGTATTGAAAAGGAAGTTCTACAACAATATCAACTCCAAAATTAAGCGCAAGTTTAGTTTTTTCCCATTTGTTAATTATACTAGCGTCACCTCTTTGAGTAAAATTGCCACTCATTACAGCAATAATAATATCATCTTTGAACATTTTTTTGACCTCATTTAAGTGATGAAGATGACCATTATGAAGGGGATTATATTCTACTATTATTCCAACACTTTTCATGGGTTCACTTTATATTTCTTAATACTTTAATTAAAGATAATTTGTTTCCATAATTTAAAGTAGCTTGTCTATATATTTTAATACTTAATAAAGCAAGAAGAATTGATGTTATTATTAGTAATATGAGAGAAATTATTACTTCTATAAATGGTACTAGGGTCATAGAATATCTTACAAACATTGCCATTGGAGACGTGAAGGGTATAAATGATGCGATAGTTAATAAAGAAGAATTTGGTGAATTCATTCCTATCGTAGATATCATAAATGCTGCTATAAAAATAAATTGAATTGGTCCTATTGCATTATTAACATCTTCAACTCTTGATACTAATGAACCTAACGAAGCATAAACAAAGAAGTACATTAAACAACCAAAGAATAAGAATAACAAAAATACTATAATTAAAGTAGGGGATATATTTTGGACTAATAAATTTAAAAAATTAGGGGGATAACTTGCTTTATTTAATACAATTCCTATATAACCGACTAGTAACATTGCTGTAATTTGTCCTATACTAAAAATTAAAGATGCTAATACTTTTCCAACAATTAAACTAGTTGATGAAGTGTTAGTAATTAATAATTCCATAGTTCTATCATTTTTTTCTCTAGCTATTGCTGTTGATACTGATGTTCCAAACAAAAGTATAATAAAATATATTACAAATGTTCCAATATATGCTATGAAATAATTGTTTTCTGCACTTTTTCCTATATCTTGAATTGTCCTATTTACTTCTATTTTTTCTGCTTCTTCAACTAATTTTGAATCAATATTGTTATCTCTATAAAATATATTTTTTGCATAAATAGTTAATTTTTCTTTTATTCCGTAATCATATACTTCTGAAAAAGCAAATTCCGATCCAAATCGTATTATTTTATAATTATTTGAATCTATAATAATAAAACCTATTTTAATCTTTTTTTCTTCTAAGTCCTTAATTAATTCGGTTTCTTTTATATATTTTTTTGCGAGTTTTAGTTCCGATTCGTTACTAATAATAAAAGATTCGATTTCTTTATCATTTATTATATAACCCACATTTGTCATTTCTTCTTTTTGTTCTTTAATTATTTCTTCTTCTGTTTTTTTATTATTATTAATTATACTTGGAATAAAAGTTGCAACAAATATTAATAATATAATAATTGTTGATGATATCATAATGGATTTTTCTTTAAATTTGTTTTTAAATTCAAATAAGAATACTTTTTTTATATTATTCATTTTTATCTCCTTCTAATTTTATAAATATAGTTTCAAGGTTTGGTTCATAGTAACCAAATTCTTCAACAATCAATTTTAAATTTATAATTTCTAATAATAAATCATTAGTTTTTTTATTATTTAAACATTCTATTATTAAGTAATTGCCTTCTTTTTCAATTGATATATCTTTAATTTTATTTAATTTTTCTAATGAATTTGTATCTAATAATTTAATTTTAATTTTGTTTTTACCCATTTCTTTTTTTAGTTTATTTAAATTATCAGATAAAATTATTTTTCCATCTTTGATAAAGGTAACATCATCACAAAATTCTTCAACATGTGACATTTGATGACTGGAAAATATAACTATTTTATTTTTTTTAATAAATTCTTTAATAATATCTTTTAAACTTTGTGCATTAACAGGATCTAATCCTCCAAAAGGTTCGTCTAATATTAAAATATCTGGATCATCTACTATCGATTGCGCTATAAAAAATTTTTGTTGATTACCTTTACTTAAAGTAGATAAAGGTTTATTAATATATTCTGATAAGCCCATTTTATTAATTATTTCTATACTTTTTTCAATAGCGTCCTTCTTAGATAATCCTTTTAATTCACCAAGATACACCATTTGTTTTAATAATGGAAGCTTTTGATACATTCCTTTTTCTTCGGGAAGATAACCAATTTTATAATCTTTTTTATAAAAAGGTTTTCCATCTATTAGTAATGAACCACTATCTGCTTTAAATACATCCATTAATATTCTAATCGTAGTAGTTTTCCCGGCACCATTTCTTCCTAAAAAACCCATTGCTTTACCGCTTTTTATTGTAAAAGAGATATCATTTAATATTTTTTTATTACTAAAACTTTTATTTATATTTATTAGTTCTAACTTCATATTAACCTCCATAATGATTATATCATTTAAACTATAATTTTTCTGTTGCAAAATTGTAAATATGCTAGTATAATGTAATAGCGGTGGGAATTATGATTATTAATATTATCAAACTACTTAATTATTCTTTAGATGAAATATCTTTTGAGGATAACGTTATTATTGATGAGAAGTTTATAAAAAAAACTGACATTAGAGAATTAAGTGAATTAAATGTTAAAGGTAGTTTTAAAAGAGAACAAGATAATTTGATTATATTAGAAATGTCCATTGTTGGTTATATGATATTACCATGTTCGGTATCTTTGGTTGATGTAAATTATCCATTAAATATTAAAATATATGAGGTAATTGACTTGGAATCAAAAGAAAACGAAGAATATTTAAAAATAGATAAGAATTCTGTTGATATTCTTCCACTAATATGGCAAAATATTGTATTAGAGATTCCACTTAAAGTTTTGAGCCCTAACTTAGTTAGAAATAATATTAAAGGTGATGGTTGGAAACTTGTAGATGAAGATTAAAGTTAAGGAGGGATATTATGGCAGTTCCTTTTAGAAGAGTTAGTAAAACTAGAAAGAGAATGCGTCGTACACATTACAAATTAGAAGAATCACAAACAACAAAATGTACTAATTGTGGAGCAATAATTAAACCACATAGAGTATGTACTGAATGTGGATTTTATAAAGGTAAATTAGTATTAAATAAAGAAAAAAAGAAAGAAGATAATTAATCTCTCTTTTTTTGATATTGAAAAATCAAAGAAAGTTTGATATAATTTTTTTGAATTTATAACCGCAAAGGAGGGGATGTATATGACAAAGGTAATAGTAAAAAATGGTAATTTTGAAGGTGCTTTCAAAAGATTTAAAAATGACTCTGCCAAAAGCGGTGTTTTTTCAGAATATAAGAAAAGAGAACACTATACCAAACCAGGTGTAGAAAAAAGAGAAGCCAAAAAAAATGCAATTAAAAACAGTAAAAAGAAGAGCAAAACTTCTGAAGGAAGAAGAGATTATTAATGAATGAAAAAATTAAACAAGATTTAATTTTAGCAATGAAATCTAAAGAAGAACTAAAATTAGCTACTTTGAGATTATTAAAAGGAGCGATACAAATTGAAGAAAAGAAAACAATGAGTCCTTTAGATGATAATCAAATAATTGATATAATTAGTAAACAAATTAAATTAAGAAAAGAAAGTATTGAAGAATTTAAAAAAGCTAATAGAATTGAAACAATAGACAATTTAAACAAAGAAATTGAAGTATTGTTAAGTTATTTGCCAAAACAATTTTCTAATGAGGAATTAGAAAAGCTAATAGAAGAATCAATTAAAGAAGTTAATGCAACAACTTCAAAAGATTTTGGTAATGTTATGAAAATATTAATGCCCAAAATAAAAGGTAAAGCTGATTCTAAATTAGTAAGTGAATTATTAAAGAGTAAATTGAATTAATTTGCTCTTTTTTATGTGATATAATATCTTTATGGGAGAGTTTATGATTAAGGGTGCTCTGCTAGACACATTAAATAAAATATGGCCAATGACTGCAATATTTGTAGTTGTTTTAGCGTCTATTAGAATAATGTATTTTATATATAATAAAGAGGATAAATTTGTTCTATATAGAGAGTTAGTTAGTTTGGTATTTGTTATTTATGTATTATTTTTATTCTATATAGTAACTTTTCAAGATAATAATTATGGTTTTTCAAATTTTATTCCATTTAAAGAAATGTTTAGGTATAAAATAGATTCGGAATTATTTTTTAGAAATGTAGTTGGAAATATATTGCTATTTACACCTCTAGGATGGTTTATTACATATTATACAAAAACTTCAAAAATATATCCTGCTATATTTCTATCTATATTTATTTCTATTGTAATAGAATTAATACAATTAAATATTGGTAGAGTATTTGATATAGATGATATAATACTAAATGTAATTGGAGGACTAATAGGATATTTTACGTATATGTTGTTTTATAAAATAAAGGAAAAATTACCAAAATCATTACAAAAAGAATGGTTTATTAATGTAGTAATAGTTTTAATATTTTTATTATTTGTGCTGTATGTTACAAATTGGTATAAAATTATATTGGGGGATTAATGAATAATATTAATATATTTTATGAAATAAAAGATAAAATAAATTTTGATTTAAATAATCTGTTAGAGTTTGCATTAAATAAATTACAATTAAAAAACATTGAATTTAATATAATATTTATAGATAATAAAAAAATAAAAGAAATAAATAATAAATATAGAAACATAGATAAAGAAACTGATATAATTAGCTTTGCATTAGAAGATGCTGATAAAACTATGTTTGAAGGGAAAAGAATATTGGGAGATATTTATATATCATATGAAAGGGCAAAAGAACAATCAATTGAATATAATCATTCATTGAAAAGAGAAATATCATTTTTATCAATTCATGGATTATTGCATTTATTAGGTTATGATCATATGATTAAAGAAGAAGAAATAGTAATGTTTAAATTACAGGAGGACATTTTAAATGAGTACGGTATCAAAAGATAAAAAGAAAAAATTAAAAGGTAAAAAAGAAGTTAGCTCAAAAAAATATGGATTTAAACGATTTATTGCAAGTTGGGTCAATTCATATTATGGATATAAATATGCATATACTCATGAACAAAGTTTGTTATTACATATATTTTTTAGTATATTTGCAATTTTTTGTGGAATTGTTTTTGAAATTACAGGAACACAGTGGATATTATTGTTTTTAGTAATGACAGTAATTATAGTTGCAGAGTTGTTGAATACTGCGATTGAAGCAACTGTTGACTTAGTTACTGAAGAGTATCATCCTTTAGCTAAGGTAGCAAAAGATTGTGCTTCAGCAGCAGTATTAACTTCAGTATTACTTGCGACTATAGTAGGAATATATGTGTTCTTTCCTCAAATACTAGAATTAATATTTAAGAGGTAAAAAATGATAGAAGATTTAAAAAAATTATTAGATAATTCCAAAAGCAAATATTATAACTTTAACGTATCTGCTATTTTATTAACAAAAGATGGTAATAAGTTCAAAGGAGTAAATGTTGAAACATCTTCTCCGAATGCTGGGATATGCGCGGAGAGAAATGCTTTATATTCAGCAATTACAAACGGATACAATAAGGACGATTTTTATGAACTTCATATTATGGCAAATAAGCCAGTAACGCCTTGCTTTATATGTAGACAAGCATTAGTTGATTACTTAAATAAAGATACAAAAATATATATATATTCAACAAATAAATTAGAATATGTATATACTCTAGAGCAATTAACTCCTTACTCATTTAGTGAGGAAAATTTATGAAATATGGAATAGTAAGTATTATAGGTAGACCTAATGTAGGTAAATCAACTTTAATAAATAGTATATTAAATAAAAAGGTATCAATAATATCTAATAAGCCTCAAACTACTAGAAATAATATTGAAGGTATTTATGAAGATAATAATTATAAGATAGTTTTTGTGGATACCCCAGGAATCCACAAACCAAAATATAAATTAGGTAACATATTAAATTCTAAAGCTTATATTTCAATGGAAGATGTTGATTTAATATTAATGGTTGTGGATGTTACCGAAGATCTTGGAAAAGGGGACAAATATTTAATAAATAAATTATCTAATATTCCTACTATTTTAGTTTTAAATAAGATAGATTTAATTAAAAAAGATGAATTATTACCAAAAATAGATGAGTATTCTAAACTATATAATTTTTCACACATTGTTCCTATAAGTGCTTACAAAAAAGATAATATAGAAGAATTAATAAAAACAATAAAAGAATTTATTACTTCAGAAGATGAAATATTTATTGAAGATAAAGATGAAAATTTTTACATTAGTGAGCTAGTAAGAGAAAAAGTATTACATTTAACCAAAGAAGAAATACCACATACTGTAACTTGTATAGTTGAAGAGTTTGAAGAAAAGAAAAACATAATTAATATAGGTGTTTCAATAATTGTAGATAGAGAAAACATAAAAAAAATTATTATAGGAAAAAATGGTTCAATGATAAAAGAAATAGGAACTAGAGCTAGGGTAGAAATAGAAGAATATTATAATAAGAAAGTTTTTTTAAATTTAAATGTTAAAGTTATTAAGGATTGGAGAGATAAGGATAAATATTTGATTGAATTAGGTTTAAAAGATAGGTAGGCTATTATGCAAGAAATAATAGAAGGTTTCATTCTTAAAGAAAGGGATTATTTAGAATCAAGCAAAATAATGGAGGTATTCACAAAAAAATACGGCATTATTTCTGTAATTTCCAAAGGATGCAAAAAACCTAAAAGTGCTCTATGCAGTGCTTCATCTAAAATGACTTATGGAAAATTTAATATATATTATAAAGAGGGAAAATTATCTACATTAACTAATGTAGATATAATAAATAATTTAAGCAATATAAAAAAAGACATTATGAATATTGGATATACAACATATTTAATGGAATTAATATATCAAGTAGCAAAACAAGTGGAACAATATGAAGAATTATTTAAAGATTTTATTTCTACAATATTAAAGATAAATGATAAATTTGATGCAGGAGTGCTCACAAATATATTGGAATTAAAATTATTAAATTATTTGGGAGTGTCTCTCTCATTAGATTGCTGCTCTAAATGTGGTAATAAAAACAATATTGTTAATTTATCTTTAGAAAGACATGGATTGGTTTGTAAGGATTGTAGAACAAATGAAAAATTATATTCAATAGATGCTATTAAACATATTAGAATGTATTCATATTTGGATATTTCTAAAATATCTAAAATAGAAGTAAATGATAAAGTTAAATTTGAAATTGACAAATATTTAAATGATTATTATGAAAAATATACTGGATTGTATATTAATAGTAAAGAATTTATAAATAAATTAAAAAACATGTAGGAGGCCTTAAATGAATATGGAAGAAATGGTTAACTATTGCAAACAATATGGTTTTATATTTCAAGGTAGTGAAATTTATGATGGTTTGGCAAACACTTGGGATTATGGACCTTTAGGAAGTAAATTAAAAAATAATATCATTGATGCTTGGAGAAAAAGATTTATTCAAGAAAGAAAAAACGCATATGAAATAGATGCAGGAATTTTAATGCATCCTAGGGTATGGGAAGCTTCAGGGCATGTAACTAGTTTTAGTGACCCCTTACTTGATTGTAAAGATTGTAAAACTAGACATAGAGTTGATACATTAATTAAAGAATTCGATTCAAATTCAAATCCAGATCTTATGAATGAAACTGAAATGCTTACATTTATTAAAGATAATAAAGTACCGTGTCCTAAATGTGGTAAACATAATTTTACTGATATTAGAAATTTTAATCTTATGTTTGAAACTCATAAAGGAGTTACTGAAGATTCCAAAAATGTTGTATATTTAAGACCGGAAAATGCTCAAGGAGAGTATGTTAATTTTTTAAATGTTCAAAGAAGTATGAGAGCTAAATTGCCATTTAGTATTGGTCAAATTGGAAAAGCATTTAGAAATGAAATAACACCAGGAAATTTTACTTTTAGAACTATTGAATTTGAACAAATGGAGTATCAAACTTTTTGTAAAGAAGGGGATGATATGAAACTATATGATTATTTTAAAGAATTTGGCAAAAAATTTTATATGGATTTAGGTATTAATGAATCCAATTTAAGATTTCATGACCATGAAAAGTTAGCGCATTATGCAAAGGCAGCATGTGATATAGAGTATAAGTTTCCTTTTGGATGGGGAGAAGTTAATGGAACTCATAATAGAACAAATTTTGATTTGTCAAAACATCAAGAATATTCTAATAAATCTATGGAATATTTAGATCCAGACACTAATGAAAAATATATTCCATATATTGTTGAATCTACTTATGGATTAGGAAGAACTTTACTTGCAATATTATTCGAATCATATGTAAAAGAATCCTTAGAAGATGGAGAAACAAGGGAAGTATTAAAGTTGTCTCCTTATTTAGCGCCTTATAAAGTAGCGATATTACCATTAATTAAAAAGAATCATTCGGAAAAAGCTAATCAATTGTTTGAAGAATTATCTAAATATTTTTTAATTAGTTATGATGAAACTGCAAATATTGGGAAAAGATATAGGAGACAGGATGCAATTGGAACTCCTTATTGTATAACAATAGATGATGAAACTATAAATAATAATACAGTTACAATAAGGAATAGAGATACTATGAAACAAGATATTGTAAATGTTAATGATATAAAAAAATATATTGAAGAAAAGATTATTTTTTAATTATATTAATTGCATATTTAAATAAAGCATTTAATAAAATGCTTTTTTATATTCTTTTAATATAGTATAATCTAATTGGTGATGACATGAGTTTGGAAAACATTAGAAATTTTAGTATTATAGCGCATATAGATCATGGGAAAAGTACTCTTGCTGATAGAATTTTAGAACATACTAATTCAGTTATTGGAAGAGATAAAAGAGAGCAAATTCTTGATTCTATGGATTTAGAACAAGAACGAGGTGTAACTATTAAGTTGAATGCAGTTCAATTAAAGTATGGTGATTATACTTTTCATTTAATAGATACACCAGGTCATGTAGATTTTTCTTATGAAGTATCTAGAAGTTTAGCGGCTTGTGAAGGTGCTATTTTAGTTGTGGATGCATCTCAAGGAATAGAAGCTCAAACTTTAGCAAACGTATATTTAGCGTTAGAAAGAGATTTAACAATAATTCCTGTAATAAATAAAATAGATTTGCCAAATGCAGATGTAGAAAAAGTAAAAAAAGAAATAGTAGATACCTTTGGCTTTACGGAAGAAGAAATATTGCTAGTAAGTGCTAAAGAAAATATTGGAATAAATGAATTGTTAGATGCTATAGTTGAAAGAATACCATCTCCAAAAACAAATAGTGATAAATTACAGGCATTAATATTTGATAGTGAATATGAAAGCTATAGAGGAGTTATTTGTTTAGTTAGAGTAGTTAATGGAAAAATTAAGATAAGAGATAAAATTAAAATGTTATCAACTGGAGCAACATATGAAGTTGTTGAATTAGGAGTTTATACTCCAGAAGAACAAAAAAAAGAAGAATTAAACTCTGGAGAAGTAGGTTATATTACTGCTGCAATAAGAAATATTAAGGATATTAAAGTTGGAGACACTATAACTTTAGACAAGAATCCAACAAGCGAAGTATTAATTGGTTATAGAGCAATGAAACCAATGGTTTATTGTGGTTTATTTCCAATAGATTCAAAAAAATATGGTGATTTAAAAGAAGCTTTAGATAAACTCCAATTAAATGATGCAGCTTTAATATTTGAACCTGAAACTTCTGAATCTTTAGGATTTGGTTTTAGAGTAGGTTTTCTTGGAATGTTTCATATGGATATTATTGAAGAAAGAATTGAAAGAGAATTTAATATAGATTTAATTGCGACTTCTCCTTCAGTAATATATGAAGTAACTACTAATGATTCAAAGGTAATTACACTACAAAATCCAACTGATATGCCTGATAGAGTTAATATTAGAGAAATTAAAGAACCTTATATTTATACAAATATAATTGTTTTTTCTGATTATATAGGTCCTGTAATGGATTTATGTCAAAATAAAAGAGGAACATTTATTAATATAGAATATATTACAACTTCAAGAGTAAATATTCATTATGAAATGCCTTTATCAGAAATAGTATATGATTTTTTTGACAAGTTAAAATCTTATACAAAAGGTTATGCTTCTTTTGATTATGAAATAATAGGTTATAAAGCAAGTGATTTAATTAAGTTGGAAATATTAATAAATGGTGATAAAGTGGATGCATTAAGTACAATCGTTCATAAAGATTTTGCATATAAAAGAGGAAAAACTGTTGTTGATAAATTAAAAGATATAATTCCAAGACAACAATTTGAAGTTCCAATTCAAGCTTCAGTTGGAAGTAAAATAATAGCAAGATCAGATATAAAAGCAATGAGAAAAAATGTGCTTGCAAAGTGTTATGGAGGAGACGTTTCAAGAAAGAAAAAATTATTAGAAAAACAAAAAGAAGGCAAAAAAAGAATGAAAACCATCGGTAATGTTGAAATACCTCAAGAAGCTTTTTTATCTGTATTAAGTATGGATGAGGAATAATTATGAAATCAGTATATATACATATTCCTTTTTGTAGTTCTATATGTGCTTATTGTGATTTCTGCAAGGTAAAACACATAGATAAATGGGTAATGCCTTATTTGGATGCTTTAAAGAATGAAATTAATAATAGATATAATAATGAACCAATAAGGACTCTTTATATTGGAGGAGGAACTCCATCTGTTTTATCAATTAGTGAATTATTATATTTATTTGATATTATTAAAACATTAAATTTAACTAATATAGAGGAATTTACTTTTGAATGTAATATTGAAAGCATTTCTTTTGAAAAATTAATACTACTTAAAAAAAATGGAGTTAATAGATTGAGCTTAGGAATACAATCTTTTGATAAAGATGTATTAAATATACTTGGAATTGAAAGACCTAATAATAAAGTGTTTGAAACAATAGATATAATTAGGAACATTGGTTTTAAAAGTATTAATATGGACTTAATATATGGAGTAAATGGTGAAACATTAGAAATACTAGAAAAAGATTTAGATATATATTTAAGTTTAAATCCAGAACATATTTCATGCTATTCATTAATGATTGAGCCTCACACTAAACTATATATAGAAAAGTTTAAATCAATAGATGAAGATTTAGATTATGAAATGTATAAGATGATTGAAGATAGATTGATATCTAACGGATATATTCATTATGAAATAAGTAATTATTCAAAAGAAGGATTTGAATCAAAACATAATTTAGTATATTGGGATAACGAAGAATATTATGGATTTGGATTAGGAGCATCATCTTTTATTAATAATAATAGGATAGAAAATAATAAAAATTTAACTGAATACATTAACAATAATTATTCAAATAGTATTATTGATGTATCTAAAGAAAACATAAAATATGCTTTGATGCTTGGTTTTAGAAAAATAAAAGGTATTAAAATTGAAGAGTTTAATAAAAGATATGATTCAAATATTATAAATCTATTGGATAAACAAATAAATGAAGGTAAAATTGATATTAAAGACGGCTATGTATATATTAATGATAACTGGATTTATAAAATGAATGAAATATTAATGGAGTTAATATGAAAAAATATGAAAAAGATTTTGATTATTCATATACACAAGGAATATTTCCTACAATTGAGTTGTTAGCTAGAAAAAATAACATAGTTTCTAGGATTGTTTTTTCAACAGAAATTAATAAAGAAATAGAAAGTAAAATAATTGAATTATGTAATCAATATAAGATAGAATATATATATGATGATAAATTGGTAAATAAATTAAGCGATAAAGAAAATTGCTATGTAATTGGAATATTTGATAAATATTACTCAACTTTAGATCAAAACGAATCTCATGTAGTATTAGTTAACCCTTCAAATATGGGTAATGTTGGCACAATTATTAGAACTATGTTGGGATTTAATTATAAGAATTTAGCGATTATTACACCATCTGTAGATATATTTAATCCTAAAGTAATAAGAGCTTCTATGGGCTCTATATTTGGAATTAATATAGAATTTTTTTCTACTTTTAAAGAGTATAATAATAAGTATAACAATCATTTCATATATACTTTTATGACAGATGGCAATTATAAATTAGAAGAAATAAAAAAGGATAATTTATTTTCTTTGGTATTTGGAAGCGAATCTAGTGGACTTGATAAATCGTATAAAGAATACAAAAGTGTAGTAATACCTCACAGTAACGAAATAGATTCTTTAAATTTAACTATCGCAATAGGTATAAGTTTATATGAATTTAGTTTAAAATAAACAAAATATATAGTATAATTAATAATAGGTGATAGCATGGTAGAAAAATTCAAACCCGATATGTATAAAAATAATATTTATGATATTGATTATAAAAAATTAAATAGCATGGGTATTAAATGTTTGCTTTTTGATTTGGATAACACAATTATCACTAATGATATGAAAAAACCAAGTAAAAAAATAATAGATTTAATTGAAAAATTAAAAAGAATGGGTTTTAGAGTTATTATATTTTCTAATGCTAAGAAAAAGAAGATTCAACCTTTTAAAGAAAAATTAGAAGTTGACTGTTCCGCTAAATCTAGAAAACCATTTAAAAAGAAATTTAATAAAGTAATAAAAGAATATAGATTTGCGGAAAGTGAAATTGCGCTTATTGGTGATCAATTATTAACTGATATTTTAGGTGGCAATAGAGTAGGTATTTATACTATTTTAGTAGATAGAATAAGTACAAAAGAAAATATTCTTATTAAATCAAAAAGAATAATAGAAAAAATATTAAGATTAAGGTTAAAAAAATTAGGATTCATTAAAGGAAACTATTATGATTAATAAATGTCTTGGCTGTGGAATAGAATTGCAATCTATAAATCTTAATAACGATGGATATATAGAGCCAAATAACGAAAAAAAATTATGTAAAAGATGCTTTAGATTAAAAAATTATGGTGAATATTTAAATTTAAATACTAATGATTTTTATATTAATATTAATGAAGTATTAAAAGACAAAGAATCAACTATATTACATGTAGTTGATATTTTAAATATTAGTGATGAAAATATACTTGATTATAGAAAAAAAGATAGTATTTTGGTTATAAATAAAAAAGATATAATTCCAAGAGTTAATAATGAAAACAAACTATTAATTAATATTAAAAAAATATTTCCTGGATATAAGGAATATATTATTATAAGTAGTAAAAATAATTATAACTTAGATAAATTATATAATATTTTGCTTAAAGAAAAAGATAAGATATATGTTGTTGGTTATACTAACAGTGGAAAATCTTCTTTAATAAAAAAGTTATTAAAAAATTATTCTAATAAAGAAGAAGAATTATTGACTAGTTATTATCCATCTACAACGTTACAAAATATAAGTTTTAAATTAACTGATAATATTAATTTGATTGATACTCCCGGAATTGTAAAAAAGGGGAGTATACTAAAAAAGGTTAATTTGGAAGATATAAAAACTATAATTATAGATAATGAAATTAAACCTAAAATATTGCAGTTTAATAAGAAAACAATTATAAAAATTGATAAATATTGCTCTGTTGAATGCAACTCTGAAGGTAAAAACAGTATCATTATATATGGTTCAAATAAATTGGTTATTGATAAAAGCAATAAAGTATTAGATGGTTGTTATTATGAATTTAATATAAATAATGAAAGAGAAATAGTAATAAGTGACTTATGTGTTTTTAGATTCGGAAAGAATGCTAATATAAAAATATTTATTGATAAAGAAATAAATGTTTATGAAAGAATAAAATTAACATAATCAATAATATTTTGTTTTGTTGTTTATTTTTGTTATAAATAATGTTATTATTATATTGAATAATAAGGAGGAATCTCTTATGGACAAAATTATATTTGATGATAAAGATTATTTATCAAAAGATAAATTAATTGATTTGAGTGATATTGATTTACTATATATTCCATTAGTGGTTAATTTTTCAACTGATGTTGAAATTTTAGTTAAAAAAGATAAAAAAATTAAGAAAAACGATCCTCTAGCAATAAAAAAGGATTTGGATTTTTCTATTGTGTCTCCAGTAAGCGGAATGATTCGTGATATAAGTGATTGTGTTTATTTTGATGGAAGAACTGTAAAATGTTTTGTTATTGAGAAAAAAGGAAGACAACCAAAAGAAGAAATAGTTGAAGATATTAATACATATACTAAAGAAGAGTATTTGGAATTGTTAAAAAAATGTGGAGTTACTAGTATGGGAGGAGGAAACTTCCCTACATATATAAAGTATGAGCCAATACTAAAAACATTAATAGTAAACGCAGTAGAATGTGAACCTTATATAACTTCTGATTATGTATTAGCAAAAGAATATTTTAAAGAAATAATTGAAACAATTAATGCAATTATTACTATTAATAAGTTAAGGGATTGTTTTATTGCAATTAATGAGAAATATACTGATTTATTATCTATTTATTCGAATAATACTATTAATTATTCTAAAATTCATATTGTTAGTGTAAAAGATTTTTATCCAGTTGGATGGGAAAAGGTACTAGTAAAAGAAATTACTAAAGAAAGTTATGAAAAATATCCTCAAGAAAGAGGAATTGTTGTAAATAATATATCTACTGTTTATTCTATATATAAGGCATTAAAGTTTAACACTTGTATTGATAAGAGAATTGTAACAATTAGTGGAGAAAGAGTTAAGGAACAAACCAATGCAATTTTAAGAATAGGAACCAATCTAAAAGATATATTGCAAAATATTGAATTGATTGCTGGAGATACAATTAAGTATGTTTCTGGAGGCCCCATGATGGGAAGAGCGCTTCCAAAGAATGATTTGATAGTTACTCCAAATTTAAATGGAATATTATTTTTGGATGATATTGAAGATAAGAAGGTTTATCCTTGTTTTAGATGCGGAAAATGTATAGAAATGTGTCCCGCTAATATTGCGCCAGTATTAATCAAGGATAATGTAAATAATTTGGAAGCTTTAAAAAAATTAAAACCCGAAAAATGTATAGAATGTGGTATGTGTTCATTTATATGCCCATCTAATATAGATGTTAGAAGCTTTGTTAAGAAAGCCAAAAGGAGTAGATAGTATGAAATATGCGATTGACAGTGGACCTCATATTAGAGATGAAGATTCTACGGATTTAATTTATAAGAGACTATTGTTGGTATTAATTCCTTTATTATTGTTTTCGGTTTATAAAAATGTTTTTTTAGTTTTTATAGAAAATAAATATCCTTTGCTTGATGTATTCTATCCTTTAATTGTAATCTTTGTGGCATGTTTAACTTCTTACATTACTGAAAGAATATATTTAAAGATTGAAAGCAAAAAAATTGGATATAAAAAGAATTTACCGTTTTATTCAATCATTCCTGGTTTGTTTTTATCTTTATTATTACCAGTTAATGTTCCTATTTATATTGTAATAATAGGAGCTCTAGTTGCAACATTATTTGGAAAAATGATATATGGAGGTTTTGGAGAGAATCTTTTTAATCCTGCAGCGTTAGGTTATATATTTATACTATTGTTATTTGGAAGTTTATTATCAAATTTTTCTAATTATTTAAATCCCTTAGAACTTGAAAAATATTCTTCGGTAGTAAATATTGAGTACACTTCTATGAATTATAACAATTTGGTGGCTCCATATGGAAATTTTTTTAATTTTCTATTTGGAACAGTTCCTGGAAGTATAGGGACTACAAATGCATTTTTGATATTGGTTTCTTTTGCATTTCTTTCCATTTTAAAAGTAATTAAATGGAAAGTAACCTTAACATATTTATTAACAGTATTTATTATGACGTTTATGATTGCGTCTAATCATGGAGAAGGAATATGGTTTCCAATATTTAATTTATTAAGTGGAAGTTTATTGTTTATATCAGTATTTATGACGGATCCAGTTACTACTCCAACTACTAGTATTGGACAAGTATTATATGGTTTAGGATTGGGCATTTTAACTGTTTGTGTTAGGTTTTTAACTGATAATCCTGAAAGAATATTAGTAGCAGTATTAATTATGAACATGTTGGTTTTATTATTAGATAGATTAGGAGTAAAATCTAAACAAGACAGCAATTATGGTTATATTTTTATACTTATTGGAATAATATTTGCGGTTATAATTTCCTATTTTATATCAAGAGCAATATAAAATATTTAATATTTATGATTGGTAAAAGAGAAATACTAAAAATATTTCTCTTTTTAGCACTCTTATATTGACATTGCTAAAAAGATATATTATAATCATATTGTTTGGTTGAGGAGGTGAGGCATTGATTACTAATAGACAAAAAGATTTATTAAAAAAAATAGTAGAAGAATATATTAAAACAGTTAAACCTGTAGGATCAAAATCTTTATGTGATGAATTGGATTGTTCATCTGCAACAATAAGAAATGATATGGCTGATTTGGAAGATTTGGGTTATTTAGAAAAAACTCATACTTCTTCAGGAAGAATACCTAGCGAAAAAGGTTACAGATATTATGTAGATGAGTTAATGAAACCAAAAGAGATGACAGGAGAAGAAGTATTAAAATTACAAACTATTTTTAAAAACAATAAACTAATATTAACTGATGCTATAACTAAAAGCATGGAAATAATATCTGATATGACATCATATACTTCTATAGTATTGGGAAAATCTTCAGCCGATAATAAATTAAAAAAAATTGAAGTAATACCTATTAGTGAATTTTCACTTGTTGCAATAATAATAACCGATAAAGGCCATGTGGAAAACAAATCAATTAATATAGGCAAAAATTTGTCTGTTGATGAAATTAAAAAAATGGTGGACTTAATAAATAGTTTGTTAATTGGAACTCCAATTGATGAAGTGAGTGAAAAATTAGAGTTTGAAATAAAACCTATAATAGGGAATTATATTAAACAACATGAAGCTATCTATAATATATTTTATGATGCATTTAATGAATTTACTCAAAAATCAAATAATTATAATGTTTCAGTTAAAACTAACATGTTATCTCAACCAGAATTTGATGATTCTGAAAAAATGAGAAGAATTATAAAAAAACTAAATGATGAGGAATTAATACATAGTGTTGAAGAAACTAAAGAAGGCATTAATGTGTATATTGGAGATGAAAGTAATATAGATTCTGATGTTACTATAATAAAAACAAAATATAATATTAATGGAGAAGAGGGGACGATTGCGATTATTGGCCCCAAAAGAATGGAATATGATAAAGTAGTTAGTTATTTAGATTACGTAAAGAAGAAGATTGAGAGGGAATGATGACAAAGAAAAAAGAAGATAATAATGAAGAATTAGAAAAAATTAAATTAGAAAATATTGAATTAAATGATAAAGTATTAAGATCTTTGGCAGAACTACAAAATTATAAAAAAAGAAAAGATGAAGAATTAAACAGAATGCTTAAATATAGTGATGAAGATTTAATATTAGAACTTCTTCCAATAATAGATAATTTTGAAAGAGCAATTAAGTTGGATGATGCTAATTTAACTGATGAATTATCAAAGTTTTTAGAAGGATTTAAGATGATATATTCAAGTATAGTTAATTTATTAAATAAATATGAAGTTAAAGAAATAGAATCTATAAATAAGACTTTTGATCCAACATATCATCAAGCTGTATTAACTGATGACATAGAAGAATATGAAAACAATATTGTAATAGAAATATTACAAAAAGGATATATATATAAAGACAAGGTAATTAGACCTACAATGGTTAAAGTAAATATAAAAAAAGGAGAGATGAAAAATGAGTAAAATAATAGGAATAGATTTAGGAACAACTAATAGTTGTGTTAGTGTATTAGAAGCAGGAGAAGCAAAGATAATACCTAATCCAGAAGGAGGAAGAACTACACCTTCTGTAGTGGCATTTAAAAACGGAGAAAAAATAGTTGGAGATGCTGCTAAAAGACAAATGGTTACAAATCCAAATACTATAATGTCAATTAAAAGACTTATGGGAACTGATAAAAAAGTTGAAGTTGAAGGCAAAAAATATACACCCGAAGAAATAAGCGCAATGATTTTATCTTATATGAAAGAATATGCTGAAAGTTATTTGGGACAAAAAGTAGAAAAAGCTGTAATAACGGTTCCTGCTTATTTTGATGACCCACAAAGACAAGCTACTAAAAATGCAGGAAAGATTGCGGGTTTAGTAGTAGAAAGAATAGTTAATGAACCTACTGCTGCAGCTTTAGCATATGGATTAGATAAACAAGATAACAATCATACTATATTAGTGTATGACTTGGGTGGTGGTACATTCGATGTATCAATACTTGAAATTGGTGAAGGAGTATGGGAAGTTAAATCAACTAATGGAAATAATAAATTAGGAGGAGATGACTTTGATGAAAGAATTATCGATTATTTAGTAAAAGAATTTAAAAAAGATAATAATATTGATTTATCTAAAGATAAAATGGCTATGCAAAGATTAAAAGATGCTGCAGAAAAAGCTAAGAAAGACTTAAGTGGAGTAGTTACTACTCAAATAAGTTTACCATTTATATCTCAAGGTAGTGATGGACCATTACATATGGAACTTAGCTTAACAAGAGCAAAATTCGAAGATTTAATTAGAGATTTAGTTGAATCAACTGTGGATCCTATTAGAAAGGCATTAAAAGACGCTAAATTAACTAAAAAGGATATTGATAAGGTTATTCTAGTTGGAGGGTCTACTCGTATTCCAATGGTTCAAGAATTGGTTAAAAACGAAATAGGAAAAGAACCTCATAAAGGAGTAAATCCTGATGAAGTTGTTGCTATGGGAGCTGCAATACAAGGTGGAGTATTATCTGGAGATGTAAATGATATAGTATTATTAGATGTTACTCCATTATCTTTGGGAATTGAAACTTTAGGTGGAGTAAATACAGTATTAATTGAAAGAAACACAACAATACCTACATCAAAATCACAAGTTTTTTCAACTGCTGCTGATAATCAACCAGCTGTAGATATTCATGTATTACAAGGTGAAAGACCTATGGCTTCTGATAATAAGACTTTAGGAAGATTTCAACTTTCTAATATACCACCAGCTCCAAGAGGAATACCTCAAATAGAAGTTACTTTTGATATAGATGCTAATGGAATTGTAAATGTAAAAGCAAAAGATTTGGGAACTAATAAGGAACAATCAATTACTATTACAGCATCTACTAATTTGACTGATGCAGAAATTGATAAAATGGTTAAAGAAGCAGAAG
>CAZSTI010000010.1:0-27456 GCA_964609995.1 uncultured Muribaculaceae bacterium | reverse complement strand
AATGATTTAGACTCATTAGAAGTAATAAAAAATAAAGGTTCTAACGGTAAATACTATATAAATGAATGCTTAAGTGATATATAAAAATATAACAAATAATGTTATATTTTTTTATTTGAAATTTAATTAATTTGAAAGTATAATATAAATAGATGGTTTTTAAGGAAAATTGATTGAAATTATTAAATAGAGAAAAAACAATAAATTAGAATATTACAATTAAATTAATGTGTTATAATTAGTTCAGTGGAGATTGATTTATGAAGAATTTTAAAAAAAAGACTATTATATTATTAATTATTTCAATATTTTTTATATATTTTATTGTAAAAGATAACTTTATAGAAACATTAATATTAATTAGATCTTCCAATTTATTATGGATTATATTATCTTTTATTTTATTTTATTTATATGTGTTATTAGAAGCATATGTACTAAAATACATAATTTCAGAATATAAAAAAGATTATAGTATAAAAAATCTTTTTAAATTACAAGTAATGACCAAATTTTTTAATGGTATTACTCCATTTGCATCTGGAGGTCAACCAATACAAATTTATGAATTAAGTAAAGAAGGAATTGATACAACAAAAGCAACTATGGTAATTGTTCAATCATTTTTAATATTTCAATTTACTATTATAGTATTAGGAATTATATCTGTATTGTTAAATATTTCATTTAACCTATTTCATTTAACCTCATTAATGTTTTGGATGTTAATTTTTGGTTTTTCTTTGAATATTTTTGCTTTTTTAGCAGTTTACATTATAAGCTGCAGTAAAGGTGCTAATAATAAATTAAACAAACTAATTAACAAATTAATAGATAAAAATAAATTTATTAAAAATAAAGAAGAAAAAAAATTAAATTTATCTAAACATTTTAAAGAATATTATGAAGGATTTTGCCTTTTGAAGAACAATAAGAAAATGTTTACAAAGTGCTTTTTACTTGAAATATTGTCACTAATTATTTTATTTATCATACCACAAAGTATATTTAATGCTTTAAATATTAATCACGATCTTAATTTGCTTATTACATCTATTATTAGTACTTATATATTTATTGTAGGAAGTTATATTCCTATTCCTGGAGGTACAGGAGGAATTGAATATAGTTTTTTAGTGTTCTTTAAAAGTTTTACAACAACAGGTGCTTTAACATCAGGATTAATAGTTTGGAGATTTGTTACTTATTATGCTCCCGTTGCAATTGGAGGTATAGTATTTAATTTGTTCTCAAAAAATGATTGAAAATTATATAATTAGTGATATAATTTTATAGGACACGGAGGTGACTTATGAAGATTATAAAAAGAAAATTACCTAAAGGGGTAAGAAAGAAATTTATTACTAAAATTGGAAAAAAAGTAAAAGTAATAAATTCTTTATATGATAAAAAGAAAAATAAAAAAAACATTAATAATTAATGTTTTTTTATTTTTGTATATGTTTTCTTTAGTATTGAATCGTAATATTTATCCGCATTTAATGGTTGATTATGTGAATAAATTATTTTTTCAACTTCATCTAACAGGATTCCAATTTTTTCTTTTGAAATACTATTTGTTGAGTTAGTTAAAGGTTTATATATTACTGATGCAAAAGTTTCTCTATCAAAAGGTTGTTTATTAAATTCTGCTCTTCTAAAAATACCTTCACCAATAATTCTATAATTATAAATATTAAACTCTTTTCCATTTTTATTTATAAATTTATCTCCATCTAAATATCCAACTGTAATAGATGAATTCCCATAATTGCTTGCTTTTACAGCAAAAGGTGAACTTATTTTGTTCACATAATAAAATAAATGAGCAATCCTAATATTATTTAATTTTACTTCTTCCATACTTCCTCCCTTTTCTTTTTCAATATATTATACATAAAAAATAGTAATAGTCAAATAAAAAAATCTATACATTATGTATAGATTAAATACTATCAATATTTATAACAACTTTTTTGTTTTGGTCTATATATGAACTTGCTCTTACAATAGTTCTTATAGCTTTAGCAATTTTACCATTTTTACCTATTACAGCTCCAATGGATTCTGAATCAACTAATACTTCTATTTGAATACTATCATCTTCTGTCTCAAATTGTTTAACAGATACACTATCAGGATCTTTTACTATAGATTTAATTAATGTTTCAGTTAATTCTACTAATTTCATATTACTTACCTACTTTTTTTGTAGTCTTCTTTGTAGTTGTTTCTTTTTTTGCTGTTACTTTTTTTACTGGTTCTTTCTTAACAACTAGAGTAGCTTCTTTTTTTACTTTTTTAGCTTTAGGCTTTTTCTCTTCATGTATTTTTTTTAATATGCCCGCTTTGCTTAAAAGCACTCTAACTGTATCTGTAGGTAAAGCACCATTATTTAACCATTTAACAATTTTATCAGCATCTAAATTTAATACTTCTGGACTAACCAAAGGATTAAAAGTACCTAATAATTCAATATATTTTCCATCTCTTTTTTCTCTTGAATCTACAGCAACAATACGATAAAATGGTTTTTTCTTAGCTCCTGCTCTTGTTAATCTTATTTTAACTGCCATGTTTCCTCCTTTTCTTTAATAAATTATATCATTACAAAAAAAAGCTGTCAACTATTATTGGTTAACAGCATTACTATAAGTTTCATAAAACAAATCATCTGGTTTAGTATCTAATATTTTAGATATATCAAATGCCATTTTATATGACAACGTTCTTTTTCCATTTTCTAATTGACAATAATATGATTTACTTATATTCAATAATTCACTCATAAATTTATGAGTATATCCCTTTTCTATTCTTTTTATACATAGCTTCTCATTCTTCATTAAAACCACTTTCCTTTACTAATTAATTCAGAAATTGTATTTTCATGTTCTTTATTTGTTTTATTAAAATATGTCTTCCCATTTTTGTCTGCTAAAAAGAATAAATATTCATTTTCGTTTGGATTTAATGTTGCTTTAATAGCGTCTTCTCCAAAAGAGGAAATTGGTCCAATTGGAAGTTTTCCTGATAATGTTGATAAATATGTATTATAAGGACTTTCATAATCAGTATCCACTTTATTTGGTGTACATGGTTCTATTCCTCTTGGATAACAATTTGTAGCACAGCTTTGAAATGGCATATTTTTTTCTAATCTATTGTAAAATACCCCTGCTATAGTACTCATTGTTTCAAAATTTATACCTTCAGATTGAACTATACTGGATAGAGTTAATATTTCATGAATTGAGTAACTAGAGCTTTCAATTTGCGTCTTATATTTGGATAATATTATATCCATATAATCTAACATCTTTTTAAATATTTCTTTAACAGTTACATCTTTATCTTTATATATATAAGTATTCATTGCTAAATACCCTTCTAATGGAAATAGTAAATTTTCATTTTTTATATCTTCATTTATAAACCAATATTCTTCTATTAGTGAATCAATATATGAATTATCCTTTAGTAAATTAAATACATCTTCTTCCTTATTGTTTGTATTGCTTTCTATTATTTTAGCAATTCCTCTAATTGTTTTTCCTTCTTGAAATGTTATTTTAATTTCATCTTTATTAATAACTAAACCCTTATTAAGCTTGTTAATTATAGTTGAGGTATTATTTGAATTATCCAATTCATAAGTACCTGCTTGTAAATTATTAATATTATTCAACTTAATATATAGTTTTGTAAAAGCAGTATTTCTAATTATTTTGTTTTCTTTAAGACTATTTATTATTTTATCTATTGAATCTCCCTTTTCAATCTTAAATTCTACTAGTTCATTATTAGATTTATTACTTACACTAGATAAATTTAATTTATATATAAAAATAAATGATACTATTAATACAAATATAAATAATATAAGTCCTAATATAATTTTAACTGGTGTTTTTAATTTTCTTTTCATTTGTTCTCCTCTATGTACTTATTAACTTCATTAATTGTATTTTCAAAATTATTAAAATCTACATTAAACCAAGTTATATTCATTTTATTATTAAACCATGTATATTGTCTTTTTGCATAATGTCTTGTATTCTTTTTTATTAAGTCTATTGATTCTTCAAGTGATTTTTTTCCATCAAAATATTGATACAATTCTTTATATCCAATTGCAGTCATAATAGATCTATTTCTAATATTTGAAGAGTGTAATTGTTTTACTTCATCTAATAGTCCAGAATTAATCATAGTATCAACTCTTTTATCAATTATATTATATAAATTATCTCTATTTGTAGTTAAACCAATAAATAATGCATTATATAATAATTTGTTTCCACCTTTACTTGAAGAATTATTTAATAATCTATTTAATTCTCGAACTAATCTTTGTCTGTTATTTACATGTGTACTCGTATTTGGATCTAAACCTATAATCTTATTATATATTTCTTCATTAGTTAACTCTTCATATTTATTGTTAATAGTTTCTTTGTTAAATTTATAATCATATAATAGCGCAGAAATATATAATCCTGTTCCTCCCACTATAATAACATTTATATTCTTATTTAATAAATCATTTAATATATTTCTTCCATCCATTTGATAATTATATACAGAATAATATTCATCAATATTAACAATATCTAATAAATGATGTTTAATATTCATTTTATCTTCAACTTTAGCTGTTCCTATATTTAAACCTTTATATACTTGCATACTATCAGCATTTATAATTTCTGCATTGTATTTTTTTGCTAATTCTAAACTTAATTTGGTTTTTCCTACTCCAGTAGGGCCTGTTATTACTATAATCATTACATTGCCCTCTTAAATAATTTTTCTAATTCATAATTAGTAAAAGAAATAATAGTTGGTCTTCCATGTGGACATGTATATGGATTATCGCAAGCTCTTAATTTAATGATTAATGATTCCATTTCTTCTAAGCTTATTTTTTCATTAGCTTTTATACTTAGTTTACAGCTCATAGTAATTGCTATATTTTCAATAAATTTTTCTTTATTAAAATCTTTTTCTATTAATACAATTAATTCTAATAATCTTTTAATTGATTCTTCTTCATAATTTTGTTTTAACCATACAGGATGACTTCTAAATATAAATGAATTATCTCCAAATTCTTCTAAATCGAACCCTAAATCTAATAATATATTAATATTTTCTTTTACTATAATATATTCTTTTTTTGTTAATTCAACAGTAATTGGAACTATCATATTTTGTACATCCTTGTTTGAAGGTACCTTTTTTAAATAATATTCATAATTTATTCTTTCATTTGCGGCATGTTGATCAATTAAATATATTCCCAATTCATTTTGACCAATAATATAGGTTCCTTTTGCAAGCCCTATTGGATATATCATAGGTATATCTATTTTATTATTTTTATTAAATACTTCTTTTGGAGTTTCATAACTTGATTCTTTAATCATAAATTCATCTAAAGATAGCTTTAAATCCTCATATTCAGTAATTTTATCATCATGACTAGTAATAACTTCAGGTATTAATAATGTCTTATTTAAGCCTTCTTTTATAGAGTTTGATAATAATGTTTTTAATTCTTCAATTTTTCCAAATTTAATATCTTGTTTTGTTGGATGAATATTAACATCCACCAAACTATAATCAACTGTTATATTTAATACAACTATAGGATACTTGTCCTCTGGTTTATAAGTATGATAACTATCGTTAATGGTTTTAATTAATTCATAATTTTTTACTAATCTTCCATTTACAAAAGTAGTAATATGATTCTTATTTGATTTAGTAACTTCAGGATAAGATATATATCCTGATATAGAATATTCATCGTCAGATGTTTCTATATTAATCATTTTCTTTGATATTTCAATTCCATATACTTCATTTATAACCTTTAATAAATCATTAGATCCATCAGTATTAAATAATAATTTTGAATCATTATACAAATTAAAAGAAATAGAAGGATTTGCCAAAGCCATTTTATCAATATATTCAGTAATAACTGCTAGTTCAGCATAAATACTTTTTAAATGTTTTAACCTTGCAGGAGTATTATAAAACAAATTTTTTACAGTAATAACTGTTCCTTTTCTACTATCAGATTTTACTTCATTAATAAGTTTCCCGCCTTTAATAGTTACTTCTGTTCCTACATCGCCCGTACTTGATTTTAATATAACTTCTGAAACAGATGCAATTGAAGGCAAAGCTTCACCTCTAAAACCCAAAGTATCTATTCTAAACAAATCGTCTTCATTTAATAACTTACTAGTAGCATGTCTCCCAAAAGCATTTATAGCATCATCTCTGTCCATTCCAATACCATCATCAGTTACTTTTATCTCTCTTATTCCTGATTCTTTTAATTCTATCTTAATTTTTTTGCTATTAGCATCTATAGAATTTTCAACTAATTCTTTTACAACAGAAACACATCTTTCTACTACTTCTCCTGCTGCGATTTTATTAGATAATATCTCATCCATTATCTTTATTACACTCATAATATCACCTTTATAAATTATAACATATAAAACCAATAATATTTAATTACTAAAAGTATAATGTTATAAATTAATTATTATTAACAACTCTAAAACATTAGATTAATAAAAATAGAACTATTTAGTTCTATTTAAATAACACATTAAATGTTTTAAATATAATTTTTAAATCATTTATAAAGGACAAATTATCAAAATAAATAATATCATATTCCAACTTTTTTTGATGCGACATTGTTCTTGGAGAATTTATTTGCGCTAAACCAGTTATTCCGGGTCTAAGTAAATATCTTTTATAACTAATATTTCCTTTTGGCAAAGAATCTCCAGGAATAAATGGTCTTGGTCCTACTAAAGACATATCTCCTTTTAATATGTTAAATAATTGAGGTAGTTCATTTAATCTTAACTTGTCTATTAATAAAGATGTTTTTGTATAAGTAGCTTCATTAAAAGATTTATGTCTATATTCTTTTCTAGTTCGTAGTTTATACATAATGAAGGTTTTTTTGTTCTTGCCTTCTCTTGTCTTTATTTCATAAAAAAGAGGTAAGCCTAAATTAATTAATAAAATAATAGAGGTCATAATCATTATTGGCCACAATAATAGTATTAATATAAACGATGCTATTATATCAAATAATCTTTTAAAATATTTATAATACATTATTAATCCTATATTTTATTAGGAACTTCTATTCCCAATATGTCAATAAGTTTTCTTGATGTTTTATATACAATTTCAGTTAATACTAATCTTGATTCTTTAATATTATTGTTTTCCTCAGTTAAAATTCTATTATTAGAATATAAATTGTTATATAAATTAGATATTTCAAATAAAAAATCTGCTATGGGATTTAATGATTTGGTTTTATATGATATCTCCAATACTTTTGGTACTTCTAATAATTTTAATACTATATTTCTATCTATATCAAAAAGAACACTGATATTTTTATATTCAACATTTCCTTCTTTTGCTTTATCTAACAATGATTTCATTCTTATAGTTGAATATAAAATATAAGCTCCTGTTTTTCCATTTAAATCAGTAAATTTAACTGGATCAAAAACATAATCAGAAGTTCTATTTGATAAAAAATCAGCATATTTTAAAGAAGCAATCGCTACTTTTTCAGCAATATAATCTTTTTCTTCTTCTAAGATGTTTGGACCTATATTTTTTAGTGTTTCTTCCTTTACTATGTTAATTAAATCAACTAATTTCATAGTTCCACCATCTCTAGTTTTAAATGGTTTACCATCTTTTCCATTCATAGTTCCAAATCCAATAAACTCCAAAATTTTGTCATTACTAACTATTTTTGATTTATATGCAGCTCTAAAAACTTGTTCAAAATGCAAGGATTGTCTTTGATCAGTTATATACAACATTTCATCAGGATTTAATTCTTTCATATAACCATATATCATTGCTAAATCAGTAGTTTCATAAGATAAAGCATTATTAGATTTAACTAACAATAATGGTGGCATAGGAGCTTTATCATCTTCTTTAGCTACATCTATTATTATTGCACCATCAGATTCTTTAGAATAGTTATTTATTTTTAAATAATTAATCATTTCATTAACATATTTATCTGAATTACTTTCGCCATTCCAAAAATCAAAATATACATTTAATCTTTCATATATTTTTTTAATTTCATTGCTAGATATTTCTACAATCTTTTTCCACAAATCATAGTATCCTTTTCTCTTTTCCTGAATGTAAGAAGTAATAATCCTTGCTTCCTCCAAAAAAACTGGATCTTCTTTTGCTTTAATAGAAGCTACAGGATATATTTCTTCTAAATCTTCATTATTAATAGGACACTCTGAATATTCACCAATAAAATTTTCATCAAAATAATTTAAATTTGGATATCTTTTTTTTATTTCCAAAAGGACTAAACCCATTGGTCTTCCCCAGTCACCTAGATGAACATCACTATAAGATTCACATCCCAATTCAATACTTAGTCTTTTTAAAGCCTCTCCTATAATTGCACTTCTCAAATGTCCAACATGTAAAGCTTTAGCAACATTAGCACCACCATAATCAATTAATAACTTTTTATTTAATAATATGCCTTTATTTATATTAATATCATTATTTATTATATTCATATATTCTATTAAACTATTATCACTAAATGTAATATTAATAAAACCAGGCCCCGCTATATTAATATTAGAATAATTACTTAATTTCTTTAATTCTTCTACTATTTTATTTGCAATATCAATAGGATTTTTATTATATACTTTTGCAATATCCATTACTCCATTATATTGAAATTGACCAAGTTCTGGTTTTGAAGATTTGTAAATTAAAACATTATCAGTTTGATAACCCAAACTAATAATTATTTTTTTAATTATTTCTTGTTGTAAATATATATAGTTATTCATAAATATCACCAACTAAATTATATCATAAAAAAAAAAAATAGATTTATTATCTACTTTTTTTATTATCTTTTTCTAATTTAGCTCTAAAAGTAAGCCAGTTTAACATATCAATTGATATATTATGAATATTTTCTTTCTCTAAATTAGATAAATTATATTCATTATTAGATGGAAAAATTCTTGCTTTAGCTTTTGTATCAATTAAGCTATTTATAAAATTTAATTTATCTTCAAAAGATGAATAAGCGCTTAATACATCAATATATGTATCTTCTTTTTGATGATTTTCTAAATATATTTTTGTGTTTTTACCACTATTATTTAAATTAATGTTAATTGAATACACATTTTTTTCAATTAAGTATTCTGATTCGCCCGTATAATATTCAGGATTAAATGGTTCTTGTGAATAGTGTCTATTAGAATTTATTTGTTCTCTTGTATAAATATTAACATTTGTACTTAAAACCATTTCCGTTCCTAAATATTTTTTTCCTTTTACTTGATATGCTTTTTTTTCTTCCATGATTGTTGCATACTCTAAAATTGTACCTATTGTTCCAATTAATAACAAATCTTTTGAAACCGAATGTCTATCTTTTAAAACTGAGTGTCTATCTTTCATATTTATTTTCCCCCTTTTTTTTAATATGTTGTCACTTATTTTACACATTTTTTAAAATTTGTCAAGTTTTCATGTTTATTCATATATTATTAATTCATGTTGCGCTCTTGTGCAGGCTACATAAAGAAGATTTTTTTCATCATCTTTATATTTGCTTTTACCATATATAATAACCGAATCAAATTCTAATCCTTTTGCCATATATGATGGAATAACAATTAGTTTTTTTGAAAAAGTATCTGACTTATTGTTAATTAAAGTAATTTCAAAATCGTTTTTTAACAACTCATAAACCAGCTCAGAATCAAACTCATCTTTTGTTATTATTGCAATAGATTTATACTTATTAAGTAGTAAATTAACATCTTGTTTAATATCGTTATTATCTTTAATAATTATAGGATTATTATCCTTTTTTCTTACTGCACTTACATTTTCTAATTCTAATATATTGTTTGTATATTCGATAATTTCTGTACTAGATCTATAAGATTTATTTAATTCTATATAATTGCCTTTTAAAATATCTATTAAAATATTTAAATTTGAATATTTATAATATGGATTAATTGTTTGATTTACATCTCCTAAGATAGTAAAATTAGCTTTTTTAAATATTTTAGAAATAATTATATATTGTAGTTTATTATAATCTTGTGCTTCATCAATTACTACTTGGAGTATGTTTGGTTCATAATGAAATCCATTTAATAATCCTTTCATATAAGAAAACAATAAAGCATCCTCATAATTAATCTTATTTCTATTAACAAATTTTGATATTTCATTATCTAATAAAGATAATTTACAATATTTGCTTTTATAAAAATTATAATAAATTTCCTTATATGTTTTTTTAAAATCAGATGCTTCATTTAATAATCTGATATATACATTCATTCTATGTTTTTTTCCTTTATAATTTTGTTCTGCAAACTTAGTTGCCATTTCTTTAATTCTATTAAATAATGGCAATGTTCCATATCTATTATGTAATATATCGTTTAATTCTTCTTTAGAATAATGAAATTCATCATTTTCAATAATCGAATTATTAAATGATGCGTTTTTTGTATAATCTTCAATATAATCATTTAAATCCTTAATTATTGTATCACTTTGTTTATATCTTACTAATTCTACATTGGATTCTTTATATGTGTAATATCTATCAATGAAATCAACAAAAGATTC
Organism: uncultured Muribaculaceae bacterium; assembly: GCA_964609995.1. Classification (GTDB taxonomy): domain Bacteria; phylum Bacillota_I; class Bacilli_A; order RF39; family UBA660; genus JAAYGD01. The sequence continues at coordinate 16,725 of CAZSTI010000010.1, read as the reverse complement.
AATTTTTTTGTATTCAGTAATTGCTGTATATAAATAATCATTAAATGTAGTTTGTAATGTGTTTTCTTCACCAAGTTCAGGTAAAACATTAGAAATATATTCGGAAAACACATTGTTTGGAGAAAAAATAAGAACATTTCTTGAATTTAAATTATCTATTTTATATAAAAGAAACGCAATTCTATGAAGTGCAACAGAAGTTTTGCCTGAACCAGCAACTCCTTGAATTATTAAGTTTCTTTTTTCATTTCCTCTAATTATAAAATTTTGTTCTTTTTGTATAGTGTTTACAATGTTTTCCATTTTTTCTGATGATTCTTTTTCCAATACTTCTTGTAAAATATCATCACTTATATTAATAGAATTATCAAACATTCTAATAAGTTTTAAATCTTTTATATTGTATTGTCTTTTTCTAATTAAATTTCCTTCTACTTTTCCAATTGGTGCTTCATATTTTGCATCTCCAACCTCATAATCATAAAATAAACTGCATATCGGACTTCTCCAATCATATACAATATTATCTAATGTTTTTTTATTAACCAAATGAGTCATTCCTATATACACATTATGTTTTGGGCCATTTTTTTCCTTAAATATTATTGATCCAAAATAAGGATTATTTTGATATTTAAATAAACTTAAAAAATATCTTTGCTCTCTAAGCAAGATATTTGCTTCCATTTCACTAGATGTACGAACAACCGCAAGTTCTTGAGCATCCATTCCTTTGTAATTGTCCCATTTATATTCGTGAAATTCTTTTATTTTTTCTTTTTGTCTTATTACTCTATCACTCATATTTGATAAAGTATTTTTCACTTCTTTTGAAACCTCTTCCAATTTTTTTCTTTCAAGATTAAGTTCTTTTTCATCTAAGACCAGCATAGTCCTCCTATTAAATCTTAGGTAATATTTAACTGCATAAAATTAATTATACACATAAAAAAATAAAAATCAACAAATAATTACTTTTTATTTAAAAATATTGAAGCATTAATATTACCAGTAACATTTAAAGTAGTATAAGCCATATCCAATATTCTATAAATACCACTATAAATACCGATAAAATTTAATGGTATCCCTAACATTGATAAATATGTAGCACCAAGAACTATTCCCCCACTAGGAATGCCTACAGCAGCCATGTTTAATACTAATGCAATAAATATCATAGATATGTATAAAGTTAGATTTAATTCTATACCATATAGTTGAATAGTAAATATTGATAAAATTGCAAAAGAAATTGCTCCTCCAACTTTATTTAGTGTGGTTCCTAAAGGTACAACTATATCAGTTAATTCTTTATTTAATTTTAAATCTTCTTTACATAATTTTAAAGTATAAGGTAATGTAGCAACTGATGAGCAAGTAGAAATAGATACTAACCATACTTTTACTATCTTTTTAATATATTCAATAGGTTTAATTTTTCTATATAGAATTATAATCATCAATACTATTATAAAAATTGAAAAAACATAAGCAAGTAATATATATATAATGGTACTTTTTATTATATCAATTCCATACTTTGAAATAGACGATCCAATTAAAGTAAATACTCCTATAGGAGTTAAATACATTACATATTCAATAATCTTATTGAGTATATTATTTAAAGAATCTATAATATCCATCACCTTATTTCCGTTTTTTGTTTTTGATGCTGAATATCCAAATAATGCAGAAATTAATATAATTGCAAATACATTTAATTTTGATATTATATCCAAAGGGTTAGAAGGAAATATATTTTCAATAAAGCTAATAAAAGTCACCTTAGCTAATTCGCCTTCATAATTTATATTTTCAAAGTTTATACTCAATGTAGGACTAATAATTAATAATATTAAAGATACAATAATAAAAGTAGTTATAAACATCATTATAAATAATGATAATATTTTAATTAATTTTTTGTTATTGTTTTTAGAACTATTATATATGGATAAAGAAATTGATAAAAATAATATCGGTATTATTAAAAATTTTAATATATTAATATATAAAGTACCTAAAAAAGAAATATCATTCATAAATGAAGGAATTAATAATCCAAATAATATTCCCAGAATAAATGATATAAATATTATTATATTAATTTTCTTTTTCATATAGTTTTATCCTTTCTATTGACTCATATATTGCTTCTTTTTTTGCTAAAGCAGATATCCTAAAAAAATTATCCCCATTTTTTCCGAATACGATACCAGGAATTATTACTATATTTAATTTATATAGCATAAAGTCAAAAAAATCCCATGATGACATATTACTTTTTATTTTAACCCATAAATAAGGAGAATCAAATCCACCATATACTTTATATTTTAATTTTTCTAATTCTATTTTCATATATTTTGCACATTCTAGATATTCTTCAATATTTCTATTAATTTTATTAATAGAATCTACATTATAACTTGCTAATGCACCTCTTTGAGCAACATAATCTGCACCATTAAACTTTGTCATCACTCTCTTTTTCCAATAAATATTAACATCTTTTATTATTAACTCGTTTGGAATAATATAATATGAACATCTTACTCCAGTAAAAGATGCTTTTTTTGAATATGATCTAAATTCAATAGCAACTTTTTTTGCTCCTTCTATTTCATATATAGTCTTTGGAATATTATTAGACCTAATAAAAGAATCATATACATTGTCATATAAAATAATACAATTATTTTTTATAGCATATTCAACCCATTTAGTTAAATATTCTTTATCATACGCTATTCCAAGAGGATTACTTGGAGAACAAATATATACTAAATCATATTTTTTTGTAGGAAAAGGTTTAAAATCATTTTCTTCATTAGCATCTAAATATTCATATTTAATTCCCATAATATCTAAAGCATCTCTATATACAGGATAAGATGGATTAAATATGCATGCTAAAGAATCTTTATCAAATAGCTCCAATATATTAGTAGTATCAGTCTTTGCACCATCAGATATATATATTTCTTCTTCTGTAAAACATTTATAATCATCTATTATTTTTTTCTTTAAAAAAATATGCCCATAAAAAAAACCATAACCTTTAAAAGTATCTATATTTCCTAATTCATTTACTGCTTTATTCATTTCATCAATTACTTCTTTTATAATTGGTTTTGAAACATCCCCAACTCCTAAATTTAACAATATTTTATTTGAGTTATTTACCTTATATTCATTTACTCTTCTTGATACTTCTTCAAAATTATTAATTTGTTGAACATTTAATAGATTATTATTTATTTTAACCATAATTATCTCTTCTTTCAAATAAAAATTATATCATAAAAAAAGATTTTATTAAGTCTTAGTTAATTTTCTAATGAATAATCAATAATATTTTACTACATCTTTAACACTGTCTTCAAATTTTCCTATAACAATTCTATCAAATATAACAAAAAATAGGTATGCAATCTATAATGAATACATACCCTATAATTGGTAATTAATATAAATTATTTTACTCAATTTTAAAATAGATTAAGTTAATAAAATGTTTTTATATTGGATAGAATTTTACCAAGAACCACCACCACCGCCTCCAGAACCTCCACCCGATGATCCTCCGCCGGAACTTCCACCACTACTACTAGAATGGCTAGATGACATTGATCTTGAAGCCGAATACATTGTTGAGTTCATAAAACTTCCAAACGATGTCATACTAAACGCTGTATTTCCAGCATACCAATCTGGCGTTTGTAAACTTATTGTTTCAAACTTTTTAATCCATTTATCAGAAACACCTAATACATAAGTAAATGGCAATATGTTGTAAAAATAAGAAGGATTCTGCATTACTAATTCTTCAAGTTTGGATTTTTCTGCTGTTTCTAAGAAATTTTTAAACCCTTTTATTTTACCTAACATTTCATTTCCAAAAGAAGTCCTTTTAGACATTGCTTTAAAACAGAAGATCATTGCAATTATACATACTAAACCAATTAAGAAACCTGATAATAAAATAGAATCATCAAATATTGCTTCTTTTATTGGTAAACCACTAAATAACATCATAGAATGGAAAATAGTAAATCCACCCAAAATTAATCTAATTGCTAACGGTATCTTTTTAGCAAAAATAACAGCATAGAATGGAATATAAAATAACGTCGTAAATAAAGTAATCACTAATTCAATAATACTAGCATATTCCAAAGTTGGAATACTAATTATAGTAAATAAAGATACAATTATCATTAAAATAACTGCTAATGATTTGCCAGATTTGGATTTTTCAAATATTTTACGTATGTTTTCTTTATCATTTAGATTTCTGACAATAGAATTTAATGTAATATAAAAACTATCATACAAATCAGTAGCTGTTACTTCTTGTAATTTTGTTTGTGAATTATTTTCTTCTAAAACTTCTTGTTGTGGGTTTTTCATATATTTCATCAAATTTATTGCTGAAGTTACACTACTTCCTCTTGAATTAAATAACCCATTTAAAAACACTTTTTCATTTATGTTATTCCCATCATAGTCTTTTATTTTTACTATCTTAAATTCTTTTTTAGTAGAGAATAATGCTTTTTCTTCTGATTCTTCTATTCTCACATATCCCTTGTTTGCTAAATATATTAACAATGAAATTACATCATTTTTATCAGCATAACCTTTATATAAGAAACCAATTTCCGCACTATTAAAACCTTCTGGAGGATAAAACTCTACCGTTTCAATAGCTTTGTCATCTTTACCATATTTAACCCATAATAAAAATGAAATGATGGCAAATACAATAGGCAAAACAAATAATATGATTATCATAAAATTAAAATTATTACTAGCACCAACAAAGTAACCTTCTGGAAGTTCTAGTCTTACCGTTAATGATTCGCCGGCATCTAAAACACCATTATACCTGCCACTTATAACATTACCATCAACATTATATTCTATATTACTACTATCTGTTGAACCAACAATACCACTAGAAAAACCTAATTTTGTCTTATCAAACTCTTTTGGCATTGTTATTGTAAATTTTGCATTACTAATCGTTGTATCCCATTCATAACCTAATAAATTAAAATAGAATTCATCATACTCTTTACCAGTATCTTTTCCGATGTTATATAAATAATTAATTACATATTCTTTACTACCAGTTAAAGTATAATTAGAATCACCAATTTTAATGACTTTATAGCCCGATTCATTATAAGTAGTATATGCTTCATTAACTGTTATATCACTAATTTTTGCACGATTATTGCTTTTTGTACCATCTAATCTAACAACTTCATTTCTCAACGGTATTTTTCTAAAAATCCCGTGCTTATCTACATTAAAATATGCTTTTATATACTCAGATATATTAAATGTATTATTTTCATTTACTTTAATATCTATCTTATATTCTGTTAATGTGTATTGATCATTATCAGTTGTATTTGTTATATTAGTTACATTAGAATCATTTATATTATTAAAGTCTGGCAATAGATTCCCTTTAACTTTATAATAATTTATTTTAAAATATGCAATATCATTAATATCGTAGTTTCCTAAAAAATCATTGGCATAAAGAATTATATTCATAGAATAGTTTTCTTTTGCTGTTGTAGGTTGCTCTGTTTTAGTTGATCTTGCAATTATTTTATAATTTGTGTCATAATAATCAATTGTCATATATACAAACAAATAATTCTTACTTAAATTCACCATTTTACTAAACAAAGTTCCATAAGAAATTAAATCTCCAAAATTAGAAGAAGATTTATTAAAATACACTTGTGATAAAGAAACATCTTCATCTTCATAAGTATAGGAAGTATCTGTAATTTTGATAAAATCACTCGAATAATTTTGAGCATTTACAGAAAATGGAATAATTAATAATAGTATAGCAAAAATCACTGAAACAAATATTATCTTATTATTATTAAAAGTATTTCTCACTTTTTCACCATCTTATAATTCCACCTTAACACTTTCTCTTTCTGAATTACTTGATTCAAAGAATTTATTTTCTTTAAACCCAAATAAACCAGCAAAAATATTACTTGGAAACATTTGTACTTTATCATTCATATTTCTAACGACAGCATTATAATATTTTCTCGAATTTGCAATATCTTCTTCTACTTTTGATAGTTGTGTACTCAAATCTAAAAAGTTTTGATTTGCTTTTAAATCAGGGTAATTTTCAGCTAACATCATTAATTTTGAAATGTCCGCTGTTAACTGCTCATTTGTATCAATTTTATCATTTGTACTCATTTTTTCATAAGCACCATTTCTTAAATTAATAATATTCTCCAAAGTTTCTTTTTCATGTTTTGCATAACCTTTTACAGTTTCAACAATATTAGGAATTAAATCCCACCTTTTTTTTAAGTAAACATCCATTGTTGCAAACGCTTCTTTAACTTTGTTGCTTAATTTTATTAAACTATTATATAAAACAAATGAATAAATTAATAATAAAGCAACGATTCCAATAACTACATAAACCCACATATTAACTTTTCCTCCTAATATAGAAAATAATATCATATTTATTGGATAATTAAAAGAATTATCTAATTCTTTTGACTTACTTTCAGCTCGTTCAAATTTTTACTTTATTTATAATATTGATCAATAAAATTTTATTTGATAGTAGCCGGTATTTCAAACACATAGTTTAAAAACACTTTATCTTCTTTTAATTTAAACATAAAAATAGATTGTTACTTTAATAAAGAAACAATCTATTTTTAGTTTTTTTCTATTTAATAAATGCACGCACCTTAAAATCGTTATGATTATGAAGGGGTATCAACTTCCACATATCTGGTGATCCGTATGGGGCTCGAACCCATGTATATCACCTTGAGAGGGTGACGTGTTAACCTCTTCACCAACGGACCAAATAATAGATATTATTCATCTATTATTTTATTATATCTATCTTCAATCCTATTTTTTCCTAGTAATTGCATAATACTATATAAATCAATTGTTTTATCTCTAGAAGTAAGTGCAATTCTTAGTATTGTAGAGACATCTCCAACATGACCTTTATACATTGATTGATTGTTTTTAAAATCTTTAACTTCTCTAGCATATCCAAATTCTTGACTTAAATCTTTTATTTTATTAAACCAAATTTCTTGGTTATCATTTTGATCGTAATATTTATCTATATAAACTTTTAAAATACATTTTACTTCTTCTTTATCAGTAATATAAGGATATATATAGTGTTTCTCAAACTTTTCATATATTTCATCAAACATATATATATATTCGTTTTTTACTCCACCATAATGAGTTAAATCTTTTCTTGGTTTTTCTACTTCTCTTTGAATATTTAATATTTTTATTGAATAGTCTTTATATTTAGTAAATATTTGATAAAATTCATTATCATATTTTAATAAATATTCTGATATTCTATCATATAATTCAGTAGCTTTTAAAGTTGAAATATATTCTTTTGAAATGCTTTTTAATTTTTCAATATCAAATAATGCTCCGCTTTTTCCAATTTTATCAAAAGTAAATTCAAAATCAGATATATCCTTGTCTTTATTTTTTAAATACCATTCTTCAAAATCACTATTAGCGATAGTTGCCAAATATAACAAAACAGATTCATTTGGAACACCTAATTCATGATAAAAACTCATTGCACATTCAGGATCTTTTCTCTTACTTAATTTTCTTACACTACCTTCATCATTTTTTAATAAAGGAGATATATGACAATAATATGGTTTATCAAAACCAAATGCTTCAAATAATTGTATATGAATTGGTACAGAAGGCACCCATTCATCAGCTCTAATTACATGTGTAGTTCTCATTAAGTGATCATCTACTAAATGCGCAAAATGATATGTCGGTAAACCATCAGATTTCATAATAACTATATCCAAATCATTTTCAGGCATTTCAATATTACCTTTTATTACATCAGTATATGACATTGTTTTATTAAAATCGCCAGGTGATCTAAATCTAATTACATAAGGTTCATTATTTTTAATTCTATTATATGATTCTTCTATGCTGATATTTCTACATTTTGCCCATTTTCCATAATATCCAATTCTTTCTCTTGCTTGTGTTTGCATATTTCTAGTAGTCTCTAATTCTTCTTCGGTGCAAAAACAAGGATATGCTTTACCTTCTTCTATCAAATACTTTACAAAAGCATGATAAATTTCTTTTCTATTACTTTGAATATATGGACCATAACTTCCTATTTCTTCGTTTTCTGAAATTGGACCTTCATCAAATATTACTCCATATTCTTTTAAACCATTTATAATTATTTCGATACCATTTTCCATAGTTCTTTTAGTATCAGTATCTTCAATTCTTAATATTACAATTCCACCCGTTTGTTTAGAAAAAGAACTTGCAATAAAACTTGCAAGTAGTGCTCCAATATGAATGAAACCAGTTGGGCTAGGAGCATATCTTGTTACAATTGAACCTGCTTTCAAGTTTCTTATTGGATAAATATTTTCATAATCACTTATTGTTCTATTAATATTAGGAAAAATTAAATTAGCTAATTCTTTATTATTCATAAAATCACTCCATTAATAATTTAATTGTATCATAAAAAAACATCAAATTGATTAGTATTTTATTATTTTTACATAATTATAAACATTTATAGTTTCAATATCATTATTAAATTATTCGTTTTATTTATAAGTACTTACTTACTTTGATTAAGAGCATTATTTGCTTCTGATCGTTTTAATTCTTTAATCCTAACAACAGGTTTTAATGGTGATTTTCTGTTTTCTAATACAGTATATATTTTTTTGAAATCGATATAATAAGGTTTTAATTCGTTTTCAGGATTCATAATTGATTGATAAAGATTATAATTTAAATTATCATTTATTTTTTTTAACTGTAATTTTATAGTTCGTCCTGAAGGTGCAAAAGAATTGCTTTCATCTGTTTTTAAAATATTTAAGCAATCAATTAATTGATCTTTAAATTGCTTTTCAAATTCTTCCATTGGTAGTATAGGATAAAGTATTATCATATTTGAATAAAATTTATTAACAGTATCTATATTTTTATTTGAATAAAAATCTATTTTGCATGTTAAATCAGATGCATTAACATATTTACTTGATAATATATTTATGTAATGTGGTCTTTTATCAAATAGTAATCTATTATAACTATTAATTTTCCATATTGTTATTGAATCTTCTTCGCTTTCTATTAATTCAGATAATACATTTAATATTTCCGATTTGTTATACTCTGTTATTATACTATCCTCAAAATAACCACTTATTATAAATTTTGAAAATAATAGTGCCATTTCTTTTGTATCAATATAATCTGAAGTAGTTAATTGATAATTACCATTTAGCATTTTTTTCTTATAGTTTTCAAAATTTATATATTTTAAAAATGTAAAACGATCAAACTTTGATTTGAAATTAAAGTTATCTAAAATGGATTCTCTTATATTATCTTCAGAATCATTTATTTTATTTATTAGTTTTTGTTTATCTGAATCTATATATTTGTTTTCTTCATTAAAATTATATGTTATTAATTCTTTTTTTACTTCTTTTAACGCTAATATAAATTCTTGATTATCTATTGCTTCTTTTTTTGCATAATAAATATAAATTAATGAATATGTATATAAACCATAGTTATCCTTTTTTATTTCATCTAATTCATTTAATATTTCCTCATAAAAATCATCAAGATTTTCAACCTCAATTTCATCTTCCACTATTGCTTTTTTTGCGCCTATTCTATTTAAATTAATAATTTTTTCAAATAATTTTTCATAACAATTATAAGAAACAAAATCATTTAAAGTAAGAAATATTCTAATATCATTTTGTATATCTTTCTTTTCATCAATATCAAAATTTTCTATTAATATTGATTTTGCATCTTCGATTATCATTGGTTTTATAATATTGCAGACAGGAACTTTTATTAAAGAAGATATATTATGAAATGCATCTTCATTTTCTAAAAATCTTCTTTTTACTAATGTATAGATGTATTTAGCAATATCTTCATTTATTTCATTATACTTTGATGAATCCTTATTAAAGTGTTCATACAAAGCATACATTGTTGTTATAGAACTTTTATATTCTTCTTCTGAAGCATTATCTTTATTTAACAAAGATTCAAACATTGATAATAATTCATTCGAATTCTTATCCCTTAGTTTTTGCTTTCCAATATTTTTCATGAATTTTCTAAATTTAAAAATAGTCTCTTCAATAGGAAAAATAATTAATGATTTACTAACAATATTAGGGCCTTTATCAACCGGCAATACATCTTCTTTCCATCTTCGTTTATATTCTTTTAAAAGAGTTAAATAAGAATTAAAACTCTCTTCATCTAATATATTTAATCCAGACTCTTTTATTTCCTTAATATAACTATTAATATCATTTAGATAAAATATCAAATCTTTCTTATCAGCCATAAATACCCCTCTTTTAATTACCGAGGTTTATTATACACAAATAATATATATTGTCAATTTTTATATGCAATATATTTTGTTATTTATTAAAATATTCATATATGTTTTTGGCGATATTTTTATTAAATTCTTTATTTAATTCTTCTAATGTCATTTCTTTTAATATACTAACATCTTTATATTTTGTTAATATATTTTTTCTTGTTTTTTCTCCAATACCTGGTATTTCATCTAATATAGAAGATACTAAACCTTTTGATCTAATATTCTTGTGATAACTAATAGTAAAGTTGTGCACTTCATCTTGTATTCTTTCTAATAAATGAAATAGGTTGGAATTCTTTTCAATAGTTATAATTTTATTATTGTATAGTAAACTATTAGTATTATGCTTATCATCTTTAATTAAACCTAATATTGGAATGTTTAAATTAAGGCTCTCCATAACTTCTTTAGAAGCACTCATTTGAGGTTTTCCTCCGTCTACTACAATAAGATTAGGTTTTTCCAAACTATCCATTAAGACTCTATAATACCTTCTGTATATTACTTCTTTCATTATATTATAATCATCTTTAACATTGCTTTCTATTTTATACTTTCTATATTCTTTTTTATCTGGTTTTCCAAGAGTAAATACTACCATTCCACTTACTGAATAACTTCCAAATAAATGAGAATTATCAAATGCTTCAATTCTATTTATATTATCAATACCTAATATTTTATTTAATTCATTTAAAGCATCAATAATAGCATCTTCTTTTCTTTTAATTAATTCTATCTCTTGCTCTAAAGAAATTTTCGCATTATTAATTGCCATATCTAGCAATTGTTTCTTTTTACCTTTAATAGGTATTAATGTCTTGATATTAGTGTATTCTTCAATTAATTTTGAATTAACTATACTAGGAATCAATATTTCTTTAGGTTCTATATTATCTTTATAATACATAGAAATATAATATACTAATTCTTCTTCTACCGAATCAACCATTTCATATATCTTGGAATTTGATTCAACCAAATTACCATTTCTAATTGATAAAACTTGTATAGATAAATAATTATTTAAAGAATAATATCCAAAAATATCTCTATCAATATTATCTTTAAAATCAATATGTTGATTTCTTAAAGTAACCTCAATATATTCCAAATAATCTTTCATTTCTTTTGCTTTTTCATAATTTAAATTTAGCGAAGCTTTTTCCATTTCTTCTTTTAATTTAATTGTAACAATTGCATGATTTCCATTTAAAAACTTAGTTATATTATCTAACATATCATCTATTAATTCCGTATTAATATTATGTTCACAATAACCCATACATTCTTCAATATGATAATATAAACAAACCTTTTTAGGAATCTTAACACACTTTCTAATTGGATATATTCTATTTAATATTTCTACTGTTTTTCTAGCAGCATATACATTTGGATAAGGACCAAATAATTTCCCGCTTTTCTTTTTATTTTTGGGTCTTACTATAATCAATCTGGGAATTTTTTCATTAGTAATTTCGATATAAGGATATGACTTATCATCTCTTAACAATATATTATATTTAGGTTCATGTTTTTTAATTAAATTTATTTCTAAAAGAAGAGCTTCTAATTCAGAGTCTGTTACAATAAATTCAAAATCAACAATATTAATTACTAATAAAGCAGTCTTACCAGTATGTTTAAGATTAAAATAAGAAGATACTCTATTTTTTAATACCTTAGCTTTTCCAACATATATTATAATATTATTTATATCTTTCATAAGATAACAACCAGGTTTTTCTGGTAATAGCTTTAATTTGTCTTTAATCATAGTTAATCACCTATTTGTATTATACATTAAAAAAACATGTAGTAACATGTTTTATTATGGTTTTAATCTTGCTTATTACAATTCCAAATAGGGTTTTTATTAACATTTATTTTTTTTATTTGTTCATATTTTTATCAACTTCTTTATTATTTCTGTGCATAAAAGTTTCTTTCACTAAAGTACCATCTTCTTTACATTCTCTTATAATAACATTAACTGTTTTATCTTTTGTAGTGTATTTCCATTCATTATCAAAGAAATGAGCTTCATAATAATCTCCACCTGAAGGAGTTTTTAAATTTATCCTTTCATATGTAATAGTTTCATTCAATTTATTAATATCTTTGTTATCTATAATATCTTCATCTATTTGGTTTCCATTTATATCAAAAGATTTTATGATTTTATGAAAAGATTTATCTTCTGTAGTATAATTCCAATTAGCATCAAAATAACTAGTCTCAATATAGCCTTTTTCGTTTGTTATTGATTTCTTCAAATAATTATTATTAATTAATTCTTCATATTTCATATAATTCTCCTTATTTAAATATTTTAATTAAATATGCAGCTCTGTTTGGGAAATTCTTTTTAAATTCTTCGGGATTAATAAAATAATGGGCAACCGATTCTGCAAAATCCTCTTGACTGTTTGTTTTTGCATATTCTGATGGAGTGTTTTTATCAGAAGATATTGCTTTTTGCCATTCTGGAGTTCCACTAAAATTATGTCGTATTAATTGACTATCAAAATTGTGAGCAGCTTCGTGAAAGAGAATATGTTCAAGAGTTCCGGAATTCCAGCTCTTAGATGCGGGTGAATAAATATATATATTTCCGTCCCCTCCCTCTGCAGAAGATTTGTGATTACTACTATATGCAACTCTCCAATAAATATCTCGTGGACATTCTTCATCATATAAATAAAGTCCTTTTGTTGCACCAGATAGTTTGATAGGCATTTTATTAAATACTTGTATTAGGTCTTTTACTCTAATATTTTGAAAATTAAAATTAAAATTCTTAGGTTTAGCAATTAACAACCCATTAAATAAAATTTTATTTATTCCTCTATCATACAATTGTTCTTTAGCTTGATTTACAAGATACAATACATCGTGATATTCTTCATCATATATTTTACCTAAATCTTCAACTCTTTTTAATTCGTATTCTTCTAATCCAATTGAATTTTTGCTTGCTCTAATCATACTTGCAAATTTTTTAAATGCATTAAAATATAAATATTGATTATCATATGATAATTTTAATGACCCATTTTTAAATTTTATATAAGAATCGAAATCAGTAATTATTGATAATAATTCAAAGACACTTACCTTTTGTCTTTTTGAATTATCCGAAGCTTGGGTTTCAATTGTATAATTTGGAAAATATAGTGGTAAAGATGAGAATTTTGCTTGCAGCAATGATTCAATCATATTAGTAATATCAGCATTATCTCCTTTATAAGAAGAAAAAGATAGTAGTTCACTTCTTGACATTTTATTAAATCTTTTTTGGTAATCATAAATATATTCATTATAATCTATGATTCCGCTAAATAAAAAATCTTTAAGATCTTCTATACTTATTTTTTCTATTAAAATTCTTTTGTTATTTTCATTAGCCCAAATTAATAATTCAAGATCATTTATATTTAATTTTTCAAAATCAATATTGGCAGTATTTAAATTAACATCTTCTAAATTTATAACACCAAGAAGTTCTCCCAAATCTAATAAAGCTTTTATACTACCCGCTCCAGTATTGTTTTCTAAATCAATATCTTTATTATAAAAATGGTTTAATAAAGTTTTTTTCAAATTTATATCATTTAAAGAAAAGATAGAATTTATTAATTTAAATGTAATATTAAAATATTTATCGTTTTTAATAGTATAGTTAAGAACTGAAAGTCTAGTAGTTGGATCTTTAATGCTTAAAATGTCTTTTATTAGAGCATCAACTACATTAGATTTTAATTTTGCTTCTTCAAGCGCTACAACAGTGTCTATGTTTCTTTTAATAGTATATTCAATTGAATCCATATTCTTAAATCCATATTTTTTTAGAGTTTCAGTTATTAAAGCTTGATCTTTAGATTCATAAGCTAAACCAATTTCTTTACTAGCATTTACAATATAATTCAATGATAAATTAGATCCATTTAAAAATAATGTCATTGCATAAGTTTTAACTATAGTTTCAAAAGTCATATTTGCTATTTCTTCAGGTGAATAGAACTCCTCTAATATTATAGCACTAGAGCTTAAATCAACTCCTAATTCAAATAATTCTTGACCAACTTCTGATACTGCATTTTTATGCATAATAGCAATTGCTTCTTTAAAGTTTTTTGGAGCTATTTTTCCCGCTCCCTTGCTTAATCCTGGTAATCCTCCTAATAAATATTGTGAAAGACCGGTTGACAAGAATGTTATAGCGGCATTTGTATAATGTTTTGACTCTAATTTACCATAAGTTTGATATGACTCTTCTAATTTTCCTCCAGCTGAAAATGCTGCCATATAAAAAGATGCCGCTATTGGGTTAGTAATCATACCACCAATCATTGGAACAATTATAGATAAGTCAGAGCCAATTCCATATCCAGTTTTAAGTACTTTTCTAAAATTAGGATTAGATAATTCATCCATTGCATTTATATTATTTAATAATCCTATATTTCTATCATATTCTTCTTTTGTTATTTCTCCTGATTCAAATTTTTTATTATAATGTTGAATTATTTCTTCAGAATAATTCATTGTTAAAAATAAAGTCTTAAAATACATTTCATAATCTAAAGCAGACTTTATACCATCAGGAGAAAAAAAGTTTGTAAAATTTTCCCATTGTTTTGAAGTCGTATCCCAAAAACCTTGTGCAGTTGAATCAAATATCTTTTCGAATCCACTTTTTCCTTCATCTATCATTCTATTAATATATTTAGTAGACTCTTCAATACCTTTAATTTGATTAATTCCATCTAGTAATGCGAATTGATAATCAGATGCTTTTTCTTTCCCATCTTTAGTCATCAAATACCAATAATCTTGTTTTTGTTCTTCTGTATAATATTTAAAATCTCCATCATTATTTAAGAAGCTTAGTAAAAATGAAATAAAATCGGTTTTTCCTGTTTCTGATTCAATATTTTCAATTTCTGAAGGGTCCCCAAAATAATCCATACTTTCAATGCCACTTCTTAATTCTTGATCTCTAATAGATTTATAATATATTTCAAGATATTTTGAATCTATTACAATTGATGTATACTCTCCATTTTCATTAAATGTTTCGTTTGTTATACATTCATTTATCATACTTATATTTGACATATCACTTTCAAAATGTAATAAAAATTCTTCTAATAATTTCCCTTTTAAAATTATACCGGTACCTAACTTTGGATTGTCTCCATCATATTTTATTCCATCAGTATAATCGGTTTTATAATGAGATAATTCATCGTAATCACTGTTTAAATTCAATCCTTCAAATGCTAAGAGTAAAGATGATATTCTCAAAGCATAAATAGAATTAATTATTTCTTGTTTTTGAATTCTCGTTTGTTTTAAAACATCAACTGCAATATTAATAGGAAATATTAGATTATCAATATTTGAAATTGCCAAATCAATTAATTCTTCATAAGATAAATTTTTAGCATCTTTTTCAGTTATAAATTCATATAATATTAATTCTTTTATTAATGATTCTTTATCAAAATATTCTTCTTTACTATTTATTAAATTTTCTTGATATCTTTTTAATAGAACTAAGACGTTTTCTAATACATATCCACCAATTACTATTCCGTCAGATTCAACTTCAAATATTGTAAAACCATTATACATTAAAAATGATATAAGAGAGTTTGGAATTGTTATAGAACTATTTTCCATAGCTTTTATTTTTTGTTCTAAAGAAGCTTGAATATCTCCTAATTGAGATAGCATTAGATTTGTATCTTCCATAGTTAAACTATATTCTACATTAGTTGAAGAATCCGTTTTATTTATATTGACTACTTGCTCTTCTTTTGGTGATTTAATATTCTTCAATATCCATGGAACTCCATCTTTATCTGTTAACATATTTATTTCACTTGGTATATCATTTAATCCATCCATCCATATATTATATGAATATCGATTTTGACTGTTTATATCAGAAACCTCTTTTTTTAAATTATTAATGTTTGATCTTATATCAAAAAGATCTTCTTTTATAGAATTAGTTGATACCCTATTATCTAAATCTCTATATAAAACATCATCAAGGTCATTTAAGGAGATAGATAGCTTATTATCTATTTCACTCGATTTATTTATCAATGTATTAAAAAAATCAATTTCTACATTCATAGTGCCCTCTATTATATGTATTAATAATAGCATTATAAATATATTATTTCAATAAAAAA
>CAZSTI010000009.1:9414-29758 GCA_964609995.1 uncultured Muribaculaceae bacterium | reverse complement strand
TATTATCATTATCAATGCTAAATAGAGGTTTATTAAGCTTAGGAGTAGATATTTCCGATATATTTAAACCTAATTATGATAATTATATATTCAGTAAAGTAATAGACAATTATCAAGTAGTTGAATTTGATTTAACTTATAGTGGTTATAAAGATATGGTTGTACAAGAAGATATTCCCCTAAAAATCATAATAAATGTTAAAGGAGGATATCTAACAGGATGCAATAATTCTATAATATTTAAAGATTTTAATGTTACAAAAGACTTAGAATTTGGAGAAAATATTATTGAATTTACTCCAACCAAAGTTGGAACTTATACATATACTTGTTGGATGAATATGATAAAAAACAAAATAGTAGTAGTAAGTGATTTTTAATAAGTTTAGTTACTTTATATACTTATATTGGGGCATTATTATTAGTTTATTGTTTTGGATTGTTATTTATGGTTAACACCAAAAGGGCTCTAAATAAAACTGGAGTTGATGAAATATGCGAATGGTTAAGTCTAAAGAAAATATTAATGATTATAGAATAGAAAAAAACTTTATCATTAGATAAAGCTTTTTTTATTATTTTAAAAATTCTGCTAATTTTGTTTCAACACTTTTTATACTATTTTGTACTCCTTTAATTGTTTTATCATATTCATATGTCCAAGAACTAATTTCAGATTTAGATAATTCTTTATCTTCACTTAATTGTTTTTTAGTATTTTCTAATGTAGTCAATTCTTGTTTTAATTTTGCAATAGAATCATTATAAGTTTCATAAACGATATCGGCAGATGTTTCTGCTCCCATAGCCACTATTTCAAAATCAATATCTCTCATTGTTCTATTAGCATTTGAAATTGCAACATTATGTTTAAATTCTTCAGGTTTATAGTGTGTGTCTTTATCTCCGTCTTTAACTCCACAACCTCCAAAAATAATTAATGAAATAAAAATAACAAAAGCAAAAATCTTTTTCATATTAGTTTCCTTTCTTAATAATTTTATTATACACTATAATGAATACATTTGAAGTGATATAATAAAATTAGGAGTTTTGGTATGGGATTAATTAAGATTAATGAAATTGATAATAGAGTAAATTATTTGGTTGATTATAAAAATAAATTAGCAAGTTTTTATACTTTAAAAGTTGATCCTGTTGTTGTTTATCCAGAATGTATTAGACAAGGTTTTAAAGAAGATTGTATTAGTTGTAATACATCATCTGATTGTGATTCTCCTAGAGGATGGTGTATTAAACCATATAGAAATCATCCAAAAGGATGTAATAATTATGGAAAAAAAGAGGGATGTCCTCCAAATGTTCCTATGTTTTGGGATGTGTTTGATAAATCTAAATCAATATTTCTAGGTATTAATGATTATGATATGGTTGAACATATTAAAAAAGCTTTAAAAAATCATCCGGAATGGAATGAATTCCAAGCAAGCAATTCAAGACATTATCAACCTTACATGGAAGCAATAAATAATACTGCACTTAAAGATTGGTTTAAAGATTATCCTAATTTAATATCAACAAATTGGATTGAAAGTATGGGTGTAGATTTAGTTAAAACCTTAAGTAATTATGGAATTGAACTTAAATTTGGAATAAACTTGAAAACTGTAAGAAGAGTAGTATTAATGGGATCTTTATTACCAAATGCTTTGGAAAATAATAATCTTATAATTGAAAACAAAACATTAAAATTAAAAAAATAGTCTCCTTAATAAACTTATGTAAAGACATATATAATATATGCTTTTTCTTTATTAATAATATATAATAAAAATAATTATAGAAAAGGAGTTTATATGGTTAGTAGATGTCCAAAATGTGGATCAGTAAATATGCAAGGTCAAAGATTCTGTGTAGGATGTGGAGTTGAAATAGTAAATAATTTAAATCCTACTTCTCAAGTAGTACAAAATAATGAAATATATCCGAGTCCTCAGGTAGTATCTAATCCACAAATGAATCAAAATCAACAAAATAATGGTCAAAAAAGTGTAGATGATATATTAATTGATAACTTTATAGGGAAAAACGTTAATAAAATATTAACAAAAAGTTTTTCTTTTCCTGCATTCTTTTTTGGACCTATATATATGTTATATAGAAAACTATATTTATATGGTTTTGCTTTGTGGGTTTTTAATATTATAATGGCATATTTTTTGCCTAGTTTTTATATGTATATAAATATAGGAGTATCAATTGCACTTGCTTTAATTTTTAATAAATTATATTTGAATCATGCTCACGAAGAAATTTCTAAAATAAAACAAAGTACCGCTGGATTAAGTATTGATGCTATTGTTTTAGAATGCCGAAGAAAAGGTGGAACAAATAAATTGATTCCTATAGTATTTGGAATAATATATCTTATTTATTATTCTTTTGTGTTCTTTTTCTTAAATGCAAATGATAATATGGATAGATTAGAATGCAAATCAAATGAAGGTAATATTACTATTTATTATAATGATAATTCTATTGTTGCATATAAAGCTATAGGTTTTACTTATGATTTGGATGGACAAGCAGACTATGCTAAAGAAATAGGTTTGGATCAATATAGTGTTGAATTTAATAAATGGTTTGAAGAAAATTCTAGTGGGACTTGTAAATATATAAAAGTTTCAAATAGAAATTAGGTAATATTATGGAAATAATATTATTAGCAATAACTGTTCTTCCAGTGATAATTATAGGTAATTATGTATATAAAAAAGATAGAAATAGTGAATCTCATAAATTATTATTAAAATTATTTTTAGGTGGTATGTCTTCAGGTATTATGGTTTTATTAGTAAGTGAAATATTTAATTTATTTCCTTTTTTTCTTACTCCTATAGAAGAATTAAATTTATTTCAATTATTTATATATGTATTAATAAAGATAGCGTTTATAGAAGAACTATGTAAGTTTATTTTTACATATTTTATTTCTTATAATAATGTTGAATTTGATGAAGCTATAGATGGAATTTTATATGGCGTGTTCGTAGCACTAGGATTTGCTTTTTTAGAAAATTTATTTTATGTATTTGGATATGGCTTTTCAACAGGATTATTAAGAGCAATTACAGCTGTTCCTATGCACGCTAGTGCAGGAATTATAATGGGATATTATTTTGGATTATCTAAAATGTCTAAATACAATAATAAATTATCTTTAGAAAAGAAATATTTAGTACTAAGCTTATTAATCCCAATTTTGTTACATTGTGTGTATGATTTTCTTGCATTTTCTGGTAATCAATTATTTGTTATATTATTTTATATTTTGATAGTAATTATGTATGTAATATCTTTTATAAAAATAAATAAATTTTTTAGAATTAATACTAAGATGAAATATAAAGATAATTATTGTCCTAATTGTGGAGTAAAAGTAAATGGTAATTATTGCACTAATTGTGGAAGAAAACATGAATAAATATTTTTTAAAATGATATAATAATATTAGGAGGAATAATGAAAAGTGAATTAGTCTTAATGACTACTAAAAAGGTTGGATTTTTAAAGTATGATGTATGTATACTTAGCTTTTTTAAAGATGAAATATTAATTACTTCTCTTGATAATAAAAAACAAAAAGAATTGTTATTAGCAAAAAAAGATGATGTTAAAGAGAGTGGTGGAGGCTTTATTAAGCAAAGTATGGCTATGCAAAAGGTAATACCTGAATATGCTGATAAAATTAAAAATATGGATATATCAGATATTAGAAATGAAAATACAGAAAGTATTAGGAAAGAATCAATTACTGATATAAAGTTTAAAAGAGCCAAGGAAAATAATGATTATGAAAATAATACTTCAAGTGTTTCACAAGGAAAGTTATTGATTACTTTAACTGATAGAAAAATAAAATTTAAACATATGTATCAAGATAAAAGCAAAGAATTAAAAGATTATTTTAAAAAATATATATAAAAGAGTAAAACTCTTTTTTTATTTATATGATATAATAAAGGCTCAAAGGAGGGTTATGGTATGAATCTAGTAGAAAAAGCAAAGGTATTTGCAATTAATGCACATTATGGACAAGTGAGAAAATCAGATGTTGAAAAACCAATGATAGTTCATCCTATAAATGTTGCTAATATATTAAAAGAAAATGGTTTTGATGATGAAGTTATTGCGGCAGGTTATCTTCATGATGTAATTGAAGATACTAAATATACTGATTTAGATATAGAAAAAAATTTTGGTAATAATGTTTTATCGTTGGTAAAATGCGCTAGTGAACCAGATAAGAGTTTACCTTGGGAAGAAAGAAAACAACATACTATTAATTTTACAAGAAATTTAGATTTGAGACATAAAGCCGTAATATGTGCTGATAAAATAAGTAACTTGGAAGATTTAATATTATTATCTGAAATTAATGGTGAATGTTTTAGTAAATTAAAAAGAGGTTTTGAAGATAATAAATGGTACTTTGAAGGTGTATATAATAGTTTAATTAATGATCAAGATAAAAATCATCCATTATTTGTAAGATTAAAACAGTTAATAGATCATATGTTTTATAATAAAAAAGATGATGAGTATGTTAAGAATGTTATTTTTAAGGATAATGATTATGAATATGATGAATTAAGCATACTTCATTATAAGAAAAAAGAATTATTAAAATTAAAAAGTATTACTGATAGTATTAATCCATATGTTATAGAATTTACTGGAACTCCTAGAACTGGTAAAACTAATTTAATAAATAATTTATATGACTTTTTTAAAAAGGGCGGTTTTGATACTAAAGTACTTGAAGAATTTACTACATCAGATTTTTATAAGAAAGAAATATATCCATTAATTAAAGAAAAATCTTTATTAGAAATTAATAATGAGATACCCAAATACGTAAATTTACAATTAGAAGACGCAAAAAGAAATAATCCTGATATTATTATAGCGGATCGTTCATTATTAGATAGATTAGTTTGGATGAACAGATTATATATTAGAAACGATATTAATAAAGATCAATATTATGATTATAAAGAACAATATATTCCTTTAATTAAAGACAATATAAACTTAATAATAGGGACATATGCGGATAGTTTAACTTCTATAAAAAGAGATTATAGTATTCATTTATCTTTAGAAAAAAGAAAACATTTATATGAAAGCTATGTTAATGAATATAATGAAGCATTATTTAATATTAAAGAATTATGCAATACTGAAGGTATAAATTTACATATATTTGATACTTCTAATACTTGTGAAAGAGAAATATCTTTTGGAGTATCTAATCAAATATTAGAAGATATGAGAAGTGATTCTATTAATAATATAAAACAAATGATATTGAGTAATAAAAAATAGCATAAGAAACATGTGTAAACACTGATTACATATGTTTTTATTTACGCTATAAGTGTAAACATAATTATTATACTGTTTATAAAACAAACAGCTATAATATAATAAGAATTGAAAGGGTCTTTTTACTAATAAGACAAAAGGGAATTATTATGGAAAACAATCCAAAGAAAAAAAATATTGTATTATTTTTTTTAAAAATGTTATTAATATTTATATTAGTAAATGCACTAATGCAATTTTTTGCAAATATTATTTTACCCGCAATATATTTTTCAAAATACTCAAGTGATATTATAATTGAAAGTATTTTATCATTACTAGTAATAATAGTAATTGTCTTATCAAAAAATTCTTATATTTTTAAAGAGAAAAGAACAAAATTATTTAAATCACTATTACTTGGTTTACCAATGCTATTTATTGCAGTATTGAGTTTTCTGTTTTCTAAAAACAATATATTTAACTCTTCTTATGAATTTTTTCAATTACTGGGATATATAATATTTGTATTGTTGATTGGAGTATATGAAGAATTATTATGTAGAGGTTGGCTTCAAAACGAATTTATTGAAAGATTTGGAAAAAACAAAAAACAAGTAATTACTTCTATTGTATTATCTAGTTTTATTTTTGGAGCAATGCATATAACTAATGTTTTTGTATCTCAATCTTTTTTTCAAACATCTATCCAAATTTTACAAGCAATGGCAGCAGGAATATTATTGGGAGTTATATATTATAGAACAAAAAACATTTGGTCTGTTATATTATTGCATGCCTTATATGATTTTGGAGTAATGTTTTCAAGTCTCAATTATATAAAGGATTGTACTTATAATACACTAACTACTCCAGTTGCAATATATTATATTATTACTTCTTTAGTAATTGTTTTATTTTATTTTATTTATTCAATGATTTATTTGAGAAAAAGTAAAATTAATGATTTGATAGAAGTTAAAGAAGAAGTTACTGAAGTTGATTTAAATAAAGAAAAAAAGACAACTATGATTCTAATAAGCATATCTTTATTAATGTTAATCGTGGTTTTTGTTCCATTTAAAATAAATGGACTTGATGAATATGAAGAATGTTATGCTTATGAAGAAAAAACTATAGATGAATATGTCTTGCATTATCCTTTTATTAAAGAAAAACAAGTTGTAAAATATATAAAAGAAAAAAAAGTTCAAAAATTATGTGATGAAACAGAAATTAAATGTGATGATTATATTGTAATGAAAGAGGAATATGAACTAGAAATAAAAGAAAATAGAATACAAAATAAAATTGAAATAAAAAATACTAAAACCGGAGATGTTATTAATCTAGATTTTGATTATTCAATATACTATGTTATAGATAATGTTGATAGTTTTAGTATAGGTGTACTTTCATTAAATAATAATATAGAAGAATTGTATTATACAAAAATAGATAAGATTTTATTTAATAATACAAAGAGTTTTTTAGAACATATTAAAAATTCCTTTAAAAAGTATGATCTTCCTTCAAATATTAGGGGAGGATATCTAACTATTGAAGGTGAAAATTATAATTATCCATTTTTCGAAGATGTGAATGGTAATCAATTTATTATTGATAAAGAAGATAAATTATATTTATTAAAATAAATAGCATAAGTAAACATGTGTAAATAATAATTACATATGTTTTTTTTGTTTTAAATAATATTATAATAAATATTGGAGGATATTATGAAAAATAAATTATTTGTTACATCTATGTCTACTATAATTGGATTATATGGAGTGTTGATATTATTTTTAATACCAGTAGCTTATTTTACTAAATTAAGAATGGATTATTTTATGTTAGGAGCTATAGGATTTTTAGTTCTACAATTCTTATTAGCGCCTTTTTTTACAGATTTGATAATGAGGTATTTATATAAAGCTGATTTTAATATTACAATGCCTGATTATTTAGTTCAATTTATTAATCAAGTATGTACTGAACATAATATGAAATATCCTAAAATAGGATATATTACTGATGGTGCTCCTAATGCATTTACTTATGGTAGAACAAAGAATGATGCTAGAGTAGTACTTACTAAAGGTATTTTTGATTTGCTTACTCCTGATGAAGTAAAATCTGTTGTAGCACATGAACTTGGACATGCAGTTCATTATGATATGCTTTTTATGACAGTAGCTCAAATAATACCTTTATTATTAAGATGGGTATATGAAGTTACAATTAATTCATCAGATAATAATGATAAAGATAGTAGTTATTTAGCAGTAGTTGGATTAATAGCGTTTATTTTACATATTATTTCTGAATATGTAATATTATGGTTTTCTAGAACTAGAGAGTATTATGCAGATGAATTTTCAGTACAAAAAACAAAAAATCCTTATGCAATGTCAAATGCATTAGTTAAGGTTGGTTATGGTTTAGTTACTAGTGTAGAAGAAGAAAAAAAGAAAAAGGTGGATATATCATCAGTATCAGCTTTAGGTATATTTGATAAAAAAACATCTAAAACTTTAGTTGTAACAAGTTATAACGATGGAAAACTTGAAATAGATAAAATTAAAAAGGCTGCTAGATGGGAATTGTGGAATCCTTGGGCAACTTGGTATGAATTACATTCTACTCATCCTAGAATTTCAAAAAGATTAAATGCTATTTCAAAAATGGCTCATCAGTATAATCAAAATCCATATATTGTGTTTGATGAAGTTAAACCCGAATCTTATGGTGATGATTTTGCGATTGAATTAGTTATTAAATTTTTCCCTTATTTAATATTTGTTGGATTTGGCTTATTTGTATACTCTTTAATTATTAATGGAAATTCTTCGTTTGTAGAAGTAATTGGATTTGGATTAATATTATTAGGAGTATCTAGCTTAATAAAGTTAAAAAGAGCATATAAAAATAATAATTATAAAGAAACTAAGGTATCAGATTTATTAGGTGAAGTAAAAGTATCTCAAGTAACATCTGTACCTTGTACATTAACTGGAACATTTATAGGCAGAGGAACTCCGGGATATATATTTTCTGAAGACTTTGTACTTAAAGATGAAACTGGAATTGTATTTATTGATTATAAGCAACCACTTTCAATTATGAATATATTCTTTGGAATATTTAAAGCAAAGAACTATATAAATAAAAATGTTACTATAACTGGATGGTATAAAAGATCACCAGTACCTTATGTAGAATTAAATTACATGTTGGTAGATGGAGTCAAGAAAAAATGTTACACATATGGATTTATTAAAGTAATGACTGGATTATTATTCATTGTAGGATTAGTTGTTATAATATATGGACTATTAATATATTAAAAAAAGTTTCATTGAAACTTTTTTTATTTACCGAAACCAATTTGTCTTCTGGGTTTGTCTGTAGGATATATCTTAATTCCTGCACCCATCTTTTTTAAATTAGCGCAATAGTCTAAAAATTGAGGAATATTAGTAGATATATAATTTAACATTTCAACATCATCATTATCTGCTACTTTCTTATCGTTTAAATAATTTATAAATCCAATAATTTTTTCTTTTGTAAATTCAGGTTCTTCTTTTTTTTCTAATGCATTTTGTATTATTGTATTAATAAAACCAAAAACTTCGTCTCTCATAAAACAAATCCTTTCAATATCTATATTATATAATATTTTTGTTTAATTTTCTATTCCAATTGAACCAGCCATAATTATCATTGATAAAATTAATAATAGGTTCAAATAAAAAGGGTATTAATATAATGCTTCCATTTAATACTGGTATACCCCATAGTATTAAAAGAGTTATATCGTTTGCAATGTAAAATAAAAACCCATATTTACTTCTTCTAGCAACCAAATAAGTTGCAATTAATATTGTAACCATTGATAAAACAGACACTAATAACTGAGCAGAATTAAAAAATTCTAGTAAAAAATATAAGCTTACAAATAATATAATACTTATAATTATTAAAATAATCCAATCTCTTTTAGTTAATTCATGCGGTTTTACTAGTTTTGTTTCTTTGTCTTTGTTATTTAACCAAGATAATATTCCTGTTACAAATAGAGGTAACATTACTAAAATATATACTAACATTTCTCCATAAAGCTTATGGTTATATGAAAGAATTGAATAAAACGAAACCGAAAACAAACCAACAAATTGACTTGATACTTTTCCTTTAGCTTGTAGTAGAGAACAAGTTATACCAGTTGAAGCTGCTAACATTGTAATTATACTACTATTAAAGTATATCCCAGTTGAAAATATTAAAATAACACTAAAAAAATATAGTGATTTTTCATATAAAGTCCAATCTTTAAATAGTTTTCTATTCATATTATCACCTTAATTTATTATAACACTAATTAAAACTTTGTTAACAATATGTTATAATATTTTAAGGAGTTTAAATGAGAGAAGTTGAAATTACTGTCCAATTATTAGAAGAACTAGATGAAGTAAAAAGAAAAATAGAAAAACAAGGGTTTGAAATTGTTCAAAACTTTGTTATGTATGATTATTACATGATTCATAAAAGTTTCGATTTAAACTCTAATTATTATGATATTTTAAAAAAATGTTTATTGATTAGAGAGGTAAAATCAGATAAATCATATAAATATTTAATTTACAAAAATAAAGAATATGATAATTTTGGTAAAATATTATCTCAAAATAAAATAAAAATAGATATTAATTCTACAATGGAAGCAAAAAAGATTTTAGAATTAGTTGATTTTAGAACAATAATTGAAATAGAAAACAATTCTATTGTATATAAAAAAGATAATACAGAATTTATTTTACAAAGTATTAAAGATCCTAAAGGATTATATATTGAAATGGAAGCAAATGAAGAAGAGTTGAAAGAACAGAATGATGAAGCGGTTAAAGAAGTATTAAAAAATAAATTTAATAGTTTAAATTTAGATATCACGGGAGATTATGAGGTGAAAAAAGCATTTATTTCATTATCTAAGAAAAGAGGATAAAATGAAAAAAATAACATATGTTACAGGCAATTGGGCAAAACTAGCGAGTGCGAAGCAGGCATTAGAACCATTAGGATATGAAGTTGATAATATTAAAATGGATACAATAGAAATTCAAGCTAATGATGTTGAAGAAGTTGCTAAATACTCTGCAAAGTGGGCTAGTGAAAAATTAAAATGCAATGTATTAAAAAACGATACTGGTTTATTCGTGGAAGCTTTAAACGGATTTCCTGGTGTTTATACACATTATATTGAAGAAACATTAAAAGAAGATGGAATATTAAAATTATTAGAGGGAATTGAAAATAGAAATGCATATTTTAAAGAGTCAATTGCGTATTGTGAATATGGAAAAGAACCAGTTACTTTTGTAGGAATTACAAAAGGAAAAATAGCTAAAGAAAAAATGGGAACTTATGGATGGAGTTTTGATTTTATATTTATACCAGATGGACAAGATAAAACTTTAGGATGTTATCCAAATGAAGAAAGATGGAAGTTTTGGAGTTTAGAAATATATGAAAAACTAGCAGATTATTTGGATGTACATTCTTAAAAATATGATATTATATATAAGTGAAAAAAATATTGTATTTTTTTTGTTTTGTTAAATGAGAGGATAAAAAATGATTAAATTAATAAAAAACTTAAGTAAGAGAGATTGGATATTTATATTTATTAGTATAGTACTAATAGTAGTACAAGTATGGTTAGATTTAAAAATGCCTGATTATATGTCTGAAGTGACTAAGTTAGTTCAAACTGAAGGTTCAAAAATAGAAGAAATAATTGTACAAGGATTATATATGTTACTTTGTGCTTTTGGTAGCTTATTAGCTGCTATTGTTGTTGGATATTTAATATCAAATATTGGGGCATCTTTTTCTATGAAAACTAGAAAAAAATTATTTAATAAGGTTGAAAGTTTAGGTATGGAAGAAATTAAACTATTTAAAACTAGTAGTTTGATTACTAGAACAACAAATGATATTACAAATATTGAAATGTTTGTAATTATGGGATTACAATTAATAATAAAATCACCTATTACTGTATTATGGGCTATTACTAAGATATTAAATAAAAGTTGGCAATGGAGTGCACTTACTGCAGGAATAATTGTTATATTATTAATTTTTATAGGTATAATGATACTTCTAGTTATTCCAAAATTTAAAATAATTCAAAAATTAATTGATAAATTGAATGATGTTACAAGAGAAAATTTAACAGGAATTAGGGTAGTTAGAGCTTTCAATGCAGAAGATTATCAAGAAAATAAATTTGAATTAGTGAATAAAGAACTTACTAAAACACAATTGTTTACTCAAAGAATGATGTCAATTATGCAACCACTTATGTTTTTACTCATGTATTTTTTAACATTATTTATATATGTTATAGGAGCTAATCTTATAAAAGATGCTCTATTGGTAGATAGATTAAATATTTTTGGAGATATGATAGTATTTTCTTCATATGCAATACAAGTAATAATGTCTTTTTTAATGCTTGCATTTGTATTTATATTTCTTCCTAGAGCACAAGTTTCAGCAAAAAGAATTAATGAAGTATTTAATACTCATTCAAAAATTAAAGATGGGAAAATAAATAAAAATGTTTCATCAGAGAAGGGTACTATTGAATTTAAAAATGTATCTTTTAAATATCCTGATGCTGAAGAATACTTATTAAAAAATATATCTTTTAAGATTAATAAAGGAGAAACAGTTGCTTTTATTGGATCAACAGGTTCTGGTAAATCAACTTTAATAAATTTAATACCAAGATTTTATGATGCAACTGATGGGGAAGTATTAGTAAATGGTATAAATGTAAAAGAATATAATACTAATTTTCTATATAACAAATTGGGTTATGTTACTCAAAAAGCAGTTATATTTAATGGAAGTGTTAATTATAATGTAAATTACGGCGATAATGGAAAAAAAGATAAAAAATCAATTAAAGAAGCAATAAAAATAGCGCAAGCAGAAGATTTTGTTTTGAAAATGGAAGATAAATATAATTCTCATTTAGCAGCTAATGGTACTAATTTATCAGGAGGACAAAAACAAAGAATTTCTATAGCTAGAGCAATAGCAAGAAATCCTGAAATATATTTATTTGATGATAGTTTTTCAGCACTAGATTATAAGACAGATAGTATTTTAAGAAAAGAATTAAAAAAATATACTAAAGATTCAACAAATTTAATAGTAGCTACAAGAATAGGTACAATAATGGATGCCGATAAAATAATAGTATTAGATAAAGGAGAATGTGTTGGAATTGGTACACATAAACAATTATTAAGTAGTTGTAAAGTATATAAAGAAATAGCATTATCTCAACTTAGTAAGGAGGAACTTGAAAATGAATAATGGAAGAAAACATAGTCCTCAAGTAGTAGGAATGGAAAAACCAAAAGATTTAAAAATAGCATTAAAAAAATTATTTAAGAGTTTAAATAAATATAAAAATAAAATATTCATATCTCTTTTATTAGCAGTTTTAGGTTCTATTCTAACTTTAATCGCCCCAAATAGATTGTCAGATTTAGTAGATGAAATATCAAATGGTTTATTTATAAATAAAGAAAAATTGGAGATGGTTACTAAAGATATTACTAGTAATATTTCTCCGGATAATTTTAAAATTATAATTCCAGATATTCTTGATTTAAAAATTAATCAAGAAAGCACCATAATAAATTCTAATATTATTAGTTCAAAAGATAAAGATAAATATATGGGTTTTTTAAATAAATTAAAGACGTCAAATGATTTACAGTATACATTAAAACATATATTAGAATTACCAACTAGTATTACTAATATAATAATTCCTAAATCTAAGTATAATGATATTGAAATTACTACTGAAGATAAATTATTATTAATAAAAATTATTGGTGAAAACAAAGAAACAATAGATATTAAATCAATGCCTAATAGCGTTAATAAAGTATTATTTCCTGAAAGTATAATTGATAATAGGGTAATAACTACAGAAGATAAAGTGTCTTTTATAAATGTTATGTCTAATATGAATGAAGCTTCTGATGTAAATATGTTGTATAGTAATATTGATAAATTACCTATTAATATAAAAGAATTAATTGAACCAAAAATAGATTTTAATGTAATAAAATACATTGCCATATTTTTGGTTATAATATATTTATTAAA
Source organism: uncultured Muribaculaceae bacterium (assembly GCA_964609995.1). Lineage (GTDB taxonomy): Bacteria > Bacillota_I > Bacilli_A > RF39 > UBA660 > JAAYGD01. The sequence continues at coordinate 16,222 of CAZSTI010000009.1, read as the reverse complement.
TGCTCTATTTAGCTATATTGAATATTTTATAATGACTACAGTTGCGAATAAGTACGCTAAAGGACTTAGAACTAATATTTCAAATAAAATAAATAAATTGCCTTTAAAATATTTTGATAATAATTCTATTGGTGATATTTTATCAAGAGTAACTAATGATGTAGATATGATTTCTCAATCATTAAATCAAAGTTTGGATACAATGGTAAGTAGCATAGCTTTATTAATAGGATCTCTAGTAATGATGTTTTATACAAATTGGATAATGGCTATAACTGCTATTTTTTCCTCTTTATTTGGATTTGTATTTATGGCAATAGTGTTAAAAAAATCTCAAAAATATTTTTTTCAAAGACAAGAAAATCTTGGTAAATTAAATGGTCATATCGAAGAAATATATTCAGGATTAAATGTTGTAAAAGTTTATAATGGAATAGAAGATTCAAATAAGAAATTTGATGAATATAATAAAGAAGTCTATGAAACTAGTAGAAAGAGTCAATTTTTCTCTGGGCTTATGCAACCTATGATGATTTTTATAGGTAATTTTGGTTATGTTGCTGTTTGTATTGTTGGAGCTTTGCTTACAATGAATGATGTTATATCTTTTGGTGTAATAGTAGCGTTCATTATGTATGTAAGATTGTTTTCTCAACCAATGGCAAGAATTGCGCAAGCATTAACAACTCTTCAAGGCGCGGCTGCATCAACTGAAAGAGTGTTTGAATTTGTTGAAGAAAAAGAAATGATTGATGAGTCTAAGATTAAAAAAGAATTAGATAGGAATGAAATTACAGGTAGAGTAGAATTTGAAAATATATCTTTTGGATATGACGAAAATAAAACTATTATTAATAATTTTAGTGCTAGAGCTTTACCTGGTCAAAAGATAGCGATTGTAGGTCCTACTGGAGCTGGTAAAACTACAATGGTCAATCTACTAATGAAATTTTATGATATTAATAATGGAGACATAAAAATAGATGGAAAGTCTATTAAGGAATTAACAAGAAAAAATGTACATTCATTATTTACTATGGTATTACAAGATACTTGGCTATTTAATGGAACTATAAAAGAAAACATTGTATATAACCATAAAGATGTAGATGATGAAACGTTACAAAAAATCTGTGAAACAGTTGGAATAGATCATTTTATTAAAACGTTACCTAATGGTTATGATTCGGTAATTTCAGATAATGATAGTGTTTCTTCTGGTCAAAGACAATTACTTACTATAGCAAGAGGTATGATTAATAATGCTCCTTTATTGATATTAGACGAAGCTACAAGTAATGTAGATACAAGAACTGAAGAATTAGTTCAAAAAGCAATGGATAAAATTACTGAAGGAAAAACATCATTTATTATTGCACATAGATTGTCAACTATAAAGAATGCTGATTTAATATTAGTGATGAAAGACGGGAATATTATTGAGCAAGGTAAACACAAAGATTTATTAAATAAAAAAGGGTTTTATTATGAATTATATAATTCTCAGTTTACAAAAGAAGGAATTAATTAAAAAAATATAATTATTGTGTATAATAATATTAGGAGGCATTATATGAAAAAAATAATAAGTTTGTTATTGATTACTTTATTTATATCTGGATGTGGTAATACTACTCCAACAAATAAAGAAAAAGTAAGTAATGATGAAAAATTCGAAAAACTAGTGATTAAAACAGAAATTACCAATAAGGAAGCAAAACAAAACTCATATTTAGTGTTTTTATCTCCAATTGGGTTAAGAAAAGAAGAGCCAGGAGAAGCAAATCAGGGAGGATATTATGGTCCCTTTGAAACAAATGAAAATGGAGAAGTAGAAATTGAAATGTCTTATAATAGAGATTTGCAATATTATTTAGAAAGTAAAGATAATAAGAAACCAGGTTATTTGGAAGTCTTTGTTACTACTAAAGAAGATAAGTATATAAGAAATCCTTTAAATGAAAAGACTGAAATTAAGTTTATAAAAAATGATACTGATGAACCATATCCTGAAATTCCATATTATTCATCTAAAGATAAAATAACCGTTCCTTTTACTGATAAATATCCTGATGGAGTACTATCTCTTACATTTCAAGATGCTGATTTTGTAATAAAGTTTGAATTTGAAGAGGGATTTATACCAACAAATTCTTATGAAACATTTATATTTTGGAATGATCCATCACAACCTAGTGGAATAGGGATGATTAATGTAGGAAGAATTAATAGAGAATTTCAATATTGGGATACACCTTTTTATAAAAAAGATAATCTAGCAAGTAAAACTGGAACTATAATAGTGAAAGATTTTAATACTAATAAAAATATAGAATATGTTGGATATCCTAAAGTTGTATCCTTTGATAAAGATGGTAATTGTAATGAGGGAGATATAGTTAAAATTACTATTCCTAAACAATAAAAAACAAAAATATTTTATTTTTGTTTTTTTATTGAAGCTTTAATAAATGAATCAAATAATGGATGTGCTTTATAAGGTCTTGATTTAAATTCCGGATGGAATTGACACGCTATAAAGAATTTATGATTTTTTAACTCAATCATTTCTATTAAATCTGATTTTTCATTAATACCAGAAAATATCATTCCTTTTTGTTCTAATATTTCTTTATATTTATTATTGAATTCATATCTATGTCTATGTCTTTCTAATATTTTGTTTTTATTATAAATACTATAAGCCAAGGTATCTTTTTTTATTGTACATTCATAATTTCCTAATCTTAAAGTTCCACCTTTGTTAATTATTGATTTTTGATCTGCCATTAAATCAATTATCGGGTTTATTGTGTTTTCATTAAATTCAGTTGAATTAGCGTCTTCTATATTGCAAACATTTCTTGCAAATTCAATTACAGCTAGTTGCATCCCTAAACATAGTCCTAGGAAAGGAATATCATTTTCTCTAGCATACGTAATAGCTTTTATTTTCCCTTCAATTCCTCTAATACCAAAACCACCAGGAACTATTATCCCTTTAGATGATTTAAATAATTTTTTTAAATCAATATTATTTTTTTCTAATGATTCGGAATCTATCCAATTTATTTTTATTTTCTTATTGTAATTATATCCAGCATGTGTTAAAGCTTCATTTACAGATAAATATGCATCGTGTAAATCGACATATTTACCAACAAGCGCTATTTCTACTTCATCTTTTAAATTATTTACTGTTTTTATTAAATTTTTCCAATATTCTATTTTTGCTTTTTTAATAGGTAATTCAAACTGTTTTAAAATAGTTTCATCTATTTTTTGATCATAATAATCTATTGGAATTTGATATATATTTTTAACATCCAAAGAATCTATTATATTTTCTTTGGGTATTGAACAAAACAAAGATAATTTTGTTTTAATTTGGTCACCAGTATCAAAAGGAGCTCTACAAACCAATGCATCAGGAGTAATTCCTAAATTTCTTAAATCCTTAACACTATTTTGAGTAGGTTTTGTTTTTAATTCCCATGAACCATATAAATATGGTATTAAAGTACAATGAATAAAAAAGGTATTGCTTTTTCCTAATTCATATTGAATTTGTCTTATTGTTTCAATAAAAGGTTGAGACTCTATATCTCCTACAGTACCTCCTATTTCAGTTATTACAATATCGGCTTTACTTGATAGACCAGCTTCAAATATTTTGTTTTTTATTTCATTAGTGATATGTGGTACCATTTGTACTGTAGAACCCAAATAATCCCCATGTCTTTCTTTTTCGATTACTTGAGAATATATTTTTCCACTTGTTATATTAGAACTATAATTTAATTCTTCATCAATAAATCTTTCATAATGACCTAAATCTAAGTCTGTTTCACACCCATCATAGGTTACATAAACTTCTCCATGTTGCATAGGATTCATTGTGCCAGGATCTACGTTAAAATATGGATCAAATTTCTGCATAAATACTTTATATCCTCTAGACTTTAATAAAAGCGCAATAGAAGATGCAGTAATACCTTTACCCAATCCCGATACAACACCACCAGTTACAAAAACATATTTTGTCATAAAAAAATCACCTCTAAATTAATTTCGAGAGTGATTAGGCTCTTTATAATTATAACACTAATTATTAATAATTATAAATAATTTTATATATTATTGACAATCCTTATAATAGTTCTATAATAAAAATAGGAGGAATCTAATGAAAAAATATTTAAAAATAGTTCTAACATTATTATTATGCATAATACTTGTTGGCTGTGGTAATACAGAAAAAGAAGAAACAAACGATAATTCAAATAACATAAATGATAATACAAAAGTATCTACTATTGCAGAGTCTTATTCAAAATATGTAGAATTAAAGAGCCAAATGTATGAAAAATTATCTGATTCAATTCCAGATAATAATTATACTGCACCATTAACCTTATTAGGTTTTGCATCAATGGACGTTATTATGACTCCAATATCAATGTGCGGAGTTAAAGAAAGTGAAGCTGCTATTTTTTATACTATGTATAATAATTTAAAATATACAAGTAATGATAATGAATGTACTATTACTTATAGTGCTCAAGAAAAAACAAATAAATTTGTTTCAATATATGATAGAAATACAGATTCAGTTCAAACAAAATTTTATGAAAATGATAAATTAATAATAATTAGTGAGTATGTAAAATTAGAGGATGGTTATGGTGCTCAACAATATTTGGTAGATAATGATTATGGAAATTCAACTTCATTTCGTTCAATTTTTAGAGACGAGTATATTGCGGTAGGCTTTTTTGAAAATGTTACAAAGGAACCGACTTCAATATTTAAAAACAAAAACTTAGTTAATACAGAATGGACAAAGGGTGGTTCTGACTGGTCAGAATACGATAATGGAGAGTTCAAATCAAATTCAAATGAATAGAAACAAATTGTTTCTATTTTTTTTTGAAATATGTTATAATGTATATAATAAATAGGATATATAGAAAGGTGTATTATGGAAGAAAATATTATAAAAGAAAAGTCAATATTGTCCATGTCAAAAGAAGAATTAGAAAAAGCTTTTTCTCAATTATCGTTAGAAGAATTAGAAGAGTTAATGAATGCAATTTCTGAGGTGGGAAATGAATGAAAACAATAATTATAAAGAAGAATTTGTAAAAATAGTTGCTGATGAATTGGGAGAAATTGAAAGAGGCCTTGCAGAACTAAATTCAAGAAGGGTTTTTTTAACAGAAAATCATGCAAGAAACTTCTATAATACAAAAGATTTAGATAGAGTTGTTTTTCAAATGGATATTTTGAGAGCAAAAAAATCTACAATAGAAGGCCTTGTTGATTATTATTCTTATTTTAGAATTAAACAAATGACTGATTTAGAGATTGAAGATTATAGAGACGCTAAAATAAATAGTTATAATATAAAAATTAAGGAAGAAAACAGAAAAAAAGAAGAAGCCGAGAAGAGATATATTAGTTTAAAAGAAGAATTTGATAGCCTTGGTAAAAATTATCTTTCAATGACTACCGAAGAAAAAGAAAACTCTTTAAAGAGAAGCTCTTATATAATATCTGAACTTTCTAAACTAGATAATAAAAATTTATTTGGGATAATAAAAACTATTGATAACAATTTAGAGATATTGAACCGTGATAAACAAGAAATACTAAACAAAAGTAACAAAGATATAAAAGCTGATAAATTATCTGAAATTGAAACAAGAAATAATATAGAATCAGTTTTGGGTAATTTAGAAAAATATGGTGTTAGTCCATTATATAAATTATTTGGAGCATTATTAACGGATCCAGATAAAGTTGAAAAAGTAATACAATTATTTGAAGACAACAGTGATTTGTTTTCAAAAATTAATGATAATTCAATTATATTTTTGATAGATGAAAACAATCCCTATGGAATAAGATCATCTTTAAATATTCGTAATTTTTTAAACCGTGATGGATTGTTAAAAGTTGAAAACGTTGAATTGTTTAAAGAAACCATAGAAAAAGCTGCTGAAAAATTTTATGAAAACAAAAATATGGTTTCTAAAGAATTAACAAAAGAAAAATTATATAAATTAACACCAAATTATAGAAATCAAGAAGGAATTGATTTTGAGTTTTTAAAATTACATGAAGATAAATTTCCTAATTCATTGCTAAATGAATACATATATAATGATGAAATTAGAAGAGATAGTATAAAAGGAATTAAAAGATTTTTTAGAAAAAACATTGATGAAGCAGCCGAGTATGAAGAAAAAGCTAATGAAGCAAAACAACAAATATATAGTAGTATTATTTCATGGTATGGAAATCAATTTGTTAATTTAACTACTAATACTATTAGTGATAAAACTTTTGAAACTGAAAATTCTATTAATAAATTATTAAATGATTTTCCTGATTATATATTAACTACTGAAAAAGCTTTAGGTAATTTAGTTAGTAATATTGATAAAGAAGTAGAAAAAAAACAATTAAGAAAAAATGTAATTGAAGAAAAAATAAGAACATTTACTGAGGAAATTTATAAACTAGCAGGAGAAAATATAAAAGAACCTTTAATAAAAATTTCTTATATGAATTCTCAAGTTGTTTATAATACTATGCTTTCTGCTTTTAATCATGTGTTTTCTTCTGAATACATAAAAAGAATAGAAAAAGAAGCAAAAGCAAATGCTGATAACTGGAAACCAGAAAAAACGCCTTTTATTCCAGACGAAGCTACAGAAAATATTTTAAATAAATATAGTACTGGTCAAAAAAATGATGAACCCGAAGACAAATTAACTCCGATACCAATAGAAGAAGATAAAGC
>CAZSTI010000009.1:7942-9314 GCA_964609995.1 uncultured Muribaculaceae bacterium | reverse complement strand
AGAAGATAAAGCTAAAGAAATATTATCATCAGTTCATTTGGAAGAAACTGCTCATGATAAAGAAGTTGATGATACTAAAATATATGTTCCAAAATCAAGTTTAGATAAGGATTTAATAAGAAGTATGTCTATTGAAGAAATTAGGGAACATTTAAGAGAAATGATATTAAATTCAAATACTGATGATATAACACCAGATGAAGATCAAAATATGGGTAGAATAAGATAACTAAAGATGAAGAAATTCATCTTTTTATGTAAAATATTTACATAATAATAGATAATAAAGTGAATTGGTTGATTTTGTTTTTTAGTTGTGTTAATATTTATAATAGAAGGAGTAAAAATAAATGAAAAAAATATTAAAAGCAGCTTTATTAGTGGTTGCAGTTATGGTTTTGTCAGGGTGTGTTAAATATAGAATAGACATGAATATAGGAAAAGATAAATCAGTTGATCTTGGCATCATTTATATGATGGATACTAGTTTGGCTGAATCAATGAATCAAGAAGAAACTACTGAAGGAACTGAAGAAGGGTTAGAAGAACTTCCTGTTGAAGAAGATTCAAGTATGGAAATGCAAGCAGTAGATCCTGAAGAATTTAAGTATTTAGAAGAAAAAGGATTTAAAGTAGAAGCTTACTCAGAAAAGATTGAAGAAAAAACTTACAATGGAGTAAAAATATCAAAAACTTATCCTAATATAGATGATATTACTTCAGAAAATCCAATAGCATTTGATTTTACAAAATTGATGGAGGAACAACAAAATATAAAAGATAATCAATTATTTACAAAAGATGGTGGAAAATATGTTGCTAATTTCGTATTTGATATGTCAGATATGGAAGGAGAAACAGCAGAAGGTATGCCTGATATGTCATCAATGATGGATATGAAGTATGTACTTACATTACCACAAGCATCTATTACAAATAATGCTACATCTGTTTCTGAAGATGGAAAAACATTGACTTGGACTCTTGGAATGAAAAAGAATGAAGTAAATTTTACATTCTCATTAGATAGTCAATTAATAAGCGGAATAGATAATAACATATTATTTGTTGGAGTAGGAATATTTGCAGTAGCATTAGTATTAATAATTGTAATTGCCAAATCAAGAGGTAATAAAAAAATTAATGTTGAGCCAACTATGAATAATGTTGAACCACAAATGGGGATGTCTCAAGAACCAGTAATGCCTACAATGAATGTAGAACCAACACCAGTTCAAGAACCAGTAATGCCTACGATGAATGTAGAACCAACACCAGTTCAAGAACCAGTAATGCCTACGATGAATTTAGAACCAGCACCAGTTCAAGAACCAGTAATGCCTACAATGAATGTAGAACCAACACCAGTTCA
>CAZSTI010000009.1:0-7842 GCA_964609995.1 uncultured Muribaculaceae bacterium | reverse complement strand
TGTAGAACCAACACCAGTTCAAGAACCAGTAATGCCTACAATGAATGTAGAACCAGCACCAGTTCAAGAGGTAAATAATAATAATAACGAAGTTCTATAATACAAAGCAAACTATAATAGAAATATTATAGTTTTTTTATTGAATTATATTATTATGATAAAATTATTATTAAGATTAATAAAAAAATGCTAAGAAAAACGTATATACAAATAAAATATATTAATTAGGAGAGACTTATGATTTATTTATTGAGACATGGTTTAGATGATGAAAATTATGTGGGTGGATGGAGTAATGTTGATTTAACTAATGAAGGTATTGATCAAGTTAATAAAGCAGCAATATTAATAAAAGATTTAGGTATTAATAAGATTTATTCAAGTGATATAAAAAGAGCAATAACAACATCTAATATTGTGAATTTATATATTAATGTTCCTATTGAGTACACATCTTTATTAAGAGAACAAAATAAGGGTGATGCAAATGGAATAGAAAGAAAAATTGCTGATATTAAATATAAAGAATATATAAAAAGTGAAGATGTTGAAAAAAGATATCCTAATGGGGAAAGTCTAAGAGATTTATATAACAGAATATATAAATTAATTGATATAGTTAAAGATTATGATAACGTATTACTAATAACTCATAGAGGAGTAATTAATATGTTTTATTATATTTTAAATAATGTTCCACTAGATATGGATAAAAAAAAGTTTGGAGTTACACACGCTTCATTGCACTGTTTAAATATAAGAGAAGGAACAATAGAAAAAATTTATTAATAATGATTTCTTTCTTTTTCTAACATATATGAAAATATTGATAAACCCAATTTTATTGAATCGTGTCTAATTAAATTATTTTCAATTGTAAAAAAGTCATCTTCAATTATTTCTATGTTTTTTAAATTTTCTTTATCAAGTAACACTTGATCTTTTTGTTCTAATGATTCATATCTATTTTTTATTTCATTATTAATAATTTTATTGTTTGCAATTACAACAGATATCTTCTTTTTACCTAAATATTTATTAAGTAATTTTATATGATTACTTACTTTAAAGTTATCTGTTTCTCCTGGTTGTGTCATCATATTACATGAATACATAATTGGAGCTTTTGAATTATCAAGTTCATCTATTAGTTCTTTAATTAGTAAGTTTGGTATAACACTTGTATACAATGAACCCATACTTAATATTATTAAATCAGCTTCTTTAATTGCATTTAAAGCTTGTTTATTAACATTAGGATTTTCTTTATAATAAACAGATTTTATTTCTTTTTTTGCTTGTGTAATATTATGTTCACCTTCAATAATTAATCCATCTTTTGTTTTCGCTATCAAATGTACATTTTCTTCAGTTAAAGGTATTACTTTCCCATTTAAATTTAATATTTTAGATAATGCCTCAATACCATCACTCATATTACCACATATATTTGTAGCGGCTGTTAATAATAAATTGCCTGTAGTATGACCACTTAACCCATTTCCTGATGAAAATCTATAATCAAATAGTTCTTCTACCAAAGGTTCAACTTCTGATAACGCTACTAAAACTTTTCTAACATCTCCAACAGCGGGTATTCCGAATTCTTCTCTTAATCTTCCAGTACTTTTACCATCATCGCAAACGGATACTATTGAAGATATATCGAAAGGAAATCTTTTCAATCCTTTAAGTAAAGAACTCATTCCAGTACCTCCACCTAATGTTACTATTTTATATTTCATAATTCCTCCATTTATTAAATTATATCACTTATAATAAAAAAATCTTTTCAATTTATTATTTATATATTTTTATATAATAATTAAGTAAATGGTATAATAAAGGAAGAGGTAATATGAAAAAACATTATTTATGGATAATAATTATATCTATTCTATTTATATTATTATTAATAATATATTTATTAAAATACTTTAAAAATGAGAATAAAGGAATAATTGAAGTTGATAATACTGATGTTGTAATTATTAATAACAGGTTAAATGTATTTGAAGAATATAAAGTATCTGACGTTATCTCTATAAATGAAGGTAAAATATTAAATAATAGTCTAATAGAAACTGATATATTAGGAGAAAAGAAAATTGAAGTATTATACTTAGATCGAAATAATGCTAATAAAAAAGCTTATGTTAATATATCTGTTATAGATGATATTAAACCCACTATATTAGGTGGAAGTAATTATTATGTTGTAAAAGGAAGCAACGAAAAAATAGAATATATAATATTATCCTTTGATAATTATACAAGTATTCCAAAAAGAGAAATAATTGGTAATTATAATTTGGATAAACTTGGTAAGTATAATTTAACTTTTAAGATAACTGATGAATCTGGAAACGAAAATACTAAGAACTTTATTTTAAATGTAATTACTAAAAAAACACCTACAAAACCAATTGTAACTAAGACTTACTATGATGATATTGTGATTAAACACAAAAATGAATCTACTATGATCGGTTTAGATGTTTCAGAGTGGCAAGGGACAATTGACTTTGATAAATTAAAAGAGAAGAATGTAGAATTTGTATTTATAAGAATTGGATTTCAAAGAGGATTTAAAAAAGAATATGTACTTGATAGCAAGTTTGAAAGAAATATTGCGGAAGCAAATAGAGTAGGAATACCAGTTGGATTATATTTTTATTCTTATGCTACTAGTAAAGATATTGCTAAAGAACAAGCAATGTGGATCGTAAATAACATAAAAAATTACAAAATATCTTTACCTATTGGATTTGATTTTGAAGATTGGTCTTCTTTTTCAAAATTGAATTTAAGCCAAAGAGATATTAATGATATTGCAATTAGTTTTATTCAAATGCTAGAAGATAATGGTTATAAAGGCATTAATTATAGTAGTAAATATTATCTTGAAAATATTTGGAATATAAAAGATTACCCCACATGGTTAGCAAATTATACTAGTAAGACAAATTATCAAGGTGATTATTCTATATGGCAATTATGTCAAGATGGAAGAATTGAAGGAATAAATGGTGCTGTTGATATAAATATAATGTACGATAATTTGATATATTAATATAATAATATGATAAAATATATTTATTAAGGAGAATAAAAATGAAAAAGATGTTAATTATATTTATTACTATTTTTTCAATATCATTATTAGGAGTTAATGCAGAAGAAATGTTAGATGCTACTTTGTATTCTAATGAAGAAATGTCTGATGAAGTGGTTCCAATTTCTGCTGATTTAATTGATAATTTTGAATATAAAGTTCTAGATAAATATACTGCGGATAAGGAAGTTAACGGAAGTGGATTGTATATTGGACAAGATATAACATTAAATAATAATATTGATGGTATAGGATTATTAATATCAAGAAAAATGGTAATAGATGGTAATTTTGATTACGGAATTTTATTATCTCAAAATATCAGTTTAAATAGTGTTGTATCTAGAGATTTATTTTTAGCAACTGATGTTGTTAAAATATCAAAAGATACTGTAATTAATAGAGATTTATTTATGTTTGCAAATACTGCAACAATAGATGGCAGCATTGTTAGAGATGCCTATATTGGGGCTTCTAGAGTAATTATAAAAAGTGGCACTACTATAGGTGGCGATGTTAAGATAGGAGCTAATAATATTACTATTGAAGAAGGAGTTACTATAGTAGGAAAATTAAAATATAATGATACTGCTAGTATAAATATAAAGAATAAAGATCAATTTAATATAGAAATATATCATGGAGAATTTTTTGGTAATAATGATAAAAAAGCTAATGGATTATTAATGCTTTTATATAAAGTATTAGGAATGTTTATTATGTTTGCGGTTACTATGTTAATATTTCCAAATTTTATAGAAAAATTTAAAAAATTATATAATAATTCTCTAGATTATTTAAAAAACATGGGGATTGGATTAGGTTTGGTTATATTAATTCCAATTGTATTAATGCTTTTATTAATATTACCGTTTGTATCAGCTTTTGTATTTACTACATTTGCATTATACTTTATAATTATGTATTATTCATTTATTATTTCAGGATATTTAATTGGACAATTTATAAAAGATCAATTTAAAATAAAAAAGATTAATAAATATTTGTTGGGTTTAATTGGAATTATAATTATTAATTTATTGTGTTTATTACCATTAATGAATATGTTTGTAATTATATTTGGATTTGGTTCAGTGTTTATGTTAATTAAGAATAGAAAAAAATAACAAAATTTACTTAGTAATATTATAAATGGAATAGTTCTAGAAAACTTTTAAAAAAAATTATAACTCGAAAGAGTTATTCTTTTTATATATAATATTATATTGGTGGTAATATGATAAGGGATATGCATAAAGATGAACGACCAAGAGAAAGACTAATTAAATATGGAGTTAATTCATTATCTAATGAAGAATTAATATCAATAATAATTAGAACTGGTACTAAAGGAGAATCTGTTAAGGATTTATCGAAAAACATATTAAAATTATTTGATAATATTAATGCTTTTAAAAATTTAGATATTAATATGTTAACAAAAGTAAAAGGAATAGGTAAAGTTAAAGCTATAGAAATAATATCTGCTCTAGAACTTGGTAGAAGAGTATATTTAAACAAAATAGAAGAAAAAGAAAAAATAAAAAATGGTGAAGATATATACAATTTATTTAAAAATATTATTAAAGATAATAATCAAGAATATTTTTATGCTTTATATTTAGATACTAAAAAAAATGTATTAGGTATAAAATTGTTATTTATAGGTACAGTTAATATGAGCACAGTGCATCCAAGAGAAATATTTAAATATGCTTTTTTATATTCAGCTTCATATATAGTATGTGTTCATAATCATCCTACTGGAGATGTAACTCCAAGTGATATTGATATAAATTTAACAAATAATTTGATTGATATTGGAAATCTTCAAAAGATTCCTATATTAGATCATGTAATAATAGGTGGTAATATTTATTTTAGTTTTTATGAAGAAGGTTTGATTTGACAAATAAAGTAGAATATGTATAATATGTATTGTTAAAAAAAAGGGGGGGGGAGAATTATGAAAAATAGAAAAAGAACATTATCTGTACTAACAGCTTTGTTATTGATAGGAGCATCAAATGATTATCACATTAAGCATATTAGCACATCTTATATATCTGCAACAGCAGTAGAATTAGATGGGGAAAGATACTATACTGTTCCTTATCCATATATTTTTGGGTTTAAAGATAACATGCCTGTAGGTATTGTTCATAGGTTATATGAAGAAAAAATAAGCTCACCATTAAAAAATGAAGACTATTTATTACCGAAAAATGAGTTTGATTTTACTTTAAAAAAGACACCTAAGTTTAAAGGTGGAAAATAAAGACAGAAATGTCTTTTTTTAATTGACTTAACCTATATTTTATGATAAAATTTATACGTTTGTTAGACCTCGGTCTACAACCACTCTAAAGAGGTTATAAGCGTAGCACCTCAAAGGTGAGTCTGAGAAATAAGGAGGTAAGAAATGAAAGCAATTATTGAAACGGGCGGTAAACAATATTCAGTAGAAGAAGGAATTGAAATCTATGTTGAATTATTAGATGTTGAACCTACTAAAGAAGTAGTGTTTGATAAAATAGTAATGGTAGACGGAGTATTTGGGAATCCTTATGTTGATAATGTTAAAGTCGTTGGAGAAGTTGTTAAACACGGAAAACAAAGGAAAATAGATGTTGTACATTATAGACAAAAGAAAAACTTCTATAAGAAACAAGGACACAGACAACCATATTCTAAGGTAAAGATATTAAAGATTGAGTCAAAATAATGATTAAAGTTGTAATTAAAAAGAACGAAATAGTAATATCTGGTCATGCTGAATATGATGAAAAAGGAAAAGATATTGTTTGCGCAGCTGTAAGTAGTACAGTACTAACTACTGTAAATGCTATCTTATCATTTGATGAATATTCTATAAGAGTAACTGAATCTGATGAATTAAAAATAAGAATAGCAAAAGAAACGGAAATAGTAGTTAAATTGTTAAACAATATGATAAATATGTTAAAAGAATTAGAAAAAGATTATAAAGAATATATTAAAGTAATTAGGGAGGGATAAAACATGTTGAAGTTTAATATTCAATTGTTTGCACATAAAAAAGGACAAGGTTCTACAACAAATGGTAGAGATTCAGAATCTAAACGTTTAGGTTCTAAAGCTTCTGATGGAGAATATGTAACAGGTGGTTCTATAATTTATCGTCAAAGAGGAACAAAGATTCATGCTGGTACTAATGTAGGTATTGGAAAAGATGATACTTTGTATGCAAAGATGCCTGGATATGTTAAATTTGAGAGATTAGGTAGAACTAAAACTCAAGTAAGTGTTTACGAAGCAAGATAATTTAAACTTGCTTTTTTTGTGAGGTATATATGTTTGTAGATGAGGCTTTAATTAAAGTTATTGCGGGTAAAGGTGGAAATGGATGTACCTCTTTTAGACGTGAGAAATATGTTCCTAATGGTGGACCTGATGGTGGTAATGGAGGAAAGGGTAGTAATATTATATTTAAAGTAGATGAGGGATTAAATACTTTATTAGATTTTAAATATAAAAAGATTATTAAAGGAGAAAATGGTAAGCATGGTTCTGGAAAAAAACAATATGGAGCTGGTGCTGAAGATTTTATAGTTAGTGTTCCTCAAGGAACAACTATAATAGATAGTGATACGGGCCTTTTATTGGGTGATTTATTAGGCAAGGACGAGCAATTGGTGGTTGCTAAGGGTGGAAGAGGTGGAAGAGGAAATGCTGCTTTTGCCAATGCTTTTAATACTGCTCCTGAGATTTCTGAAATAGGTGAAGAAGGGGAAGTAAAAAATATTAAGTTGGAATTAAAACTTATTGCGGATGTAGGATTAGTTGGTTTTCCTAGTGTTGGAAAATCTACATTATTATCTAAAATATCTAAAGCTAAACCTAAGATTGCAGATTATCATTTTACAACATTATCTCCTAATTTAGGAGTGGTTAAAACATTAGATGATAGAGTATTTACTGTTGCTGATCTTCCTGGTTTAATTGAAGGAGCTTCTAAGGGTGAAGGATTAGGAGACAGATTTTTAAAACACATTGAAAGGACTAGATTAATTGCGCATTTAATAGATATGAGCGGCATAGAAGGAAGAGATCCTTATCAAGATTATTTAATAATTAATAATGAGTTGGAATCTTTCAGTAAAAAATTAAAACAAAAAAAACAAATAGTAATTGCTAATAAAATGGATATGCCTAATTCTAAAGAAAATTTAGATATTTTTAAATCTAAAGTAGATGTTGAAATATTTGAAATAAGTGCAATAAATGGAATTGGATTAGATAAATTATTAATTGAAATTGCAAATATACTAGATAGTATTAAATTAGAACCCATATATGATGAGGACTCATTTGAAAGTCATGTTTTATATAAATTCGAAAGAGAAAAACCATATTCAATTAGAAAAGAAAAAAATATATGGATTATATATGGAAAAGAAGTTGAAAAGTTATTTAAAATGACTAAATTTAGCTCTGATGAAGCAGTAGTATCTTTTTCTAAGAAATTAAGAAGAATGGGAATAGATGATGAATTAAGAAAAAAAGGTGCATTATCTGGAGATATTGTAAAGATACTTGATTATGAATTTGAATTTAAAGACTAAAAGTTATTGAATACAAATAACTTTTAGTGTATAATTCTAAATGTGTCCTGGTAGCTCAGCTGGATAGAGCAATGCCCTTCTAAGGCATCGGTCGGGGGTTCGAATCTCTCCCAGGACGCCATT
>CAZSTI010000008.1:0-35378 GCA_964609995.1 uncultured Muribaculaceae bacterium | reverse complement strand
GCAATGCCCTTCTAAGGCATCGGTCGGGGGTTCGAATCTCTCCCAGGACGCCATTGTTAATAAAAAGGCTACATATTAATGTAGTCTTTATTATTTTTTTGGTATAATCAAAGTGGAAGTGATGTTGTGAAAGAATTATTTAATAATTTAAAATTTGTATGGAAATATTAAAAAAAAGATATATATTAATATATTTGTTAAACTTATTATAAAAGTCACAAGAAAAAACTATAATATGATATTAAAAATAAGAGGTTAACCTCTTATTTTTCTATATAGTAAGCATAGTATTCATCAAATGTTATTTTATTTTTATAAATATATTCTGCAACTTCAATCCCAACATATCTATAATGCCAAGGTTCAAAAGAATAACCTGTAATATTTTCTTTTTCTTTTGGATATCTAAGTATAAAACCATATTTATGTGCATTTTCTAATAACCATTTATATTCATCTGTATTTTCAAACTTATCATATTCAGTTTTATATAAATCTATATCTATAGCATATCCTAGTTGGTGCTCTGAATGTCCGGGTCTTGATACATATTCATCGGTTTTTTCTGTACCCATTGTTTTTTCTCTTCTATTATATATGTCTTCTTGTGATTCATAATCTCTATATGAAGAACTAATAATTATGTTGTAATTTAATTTTTTTGCAGCTTTCGCTAATTCTATATATTTATCATTTGCTTCTTTAATTAACTTATTATTTGCATATGCATATTGTAGATTAATATTTCTTAATTCTATTGGTTCATACTCTTTATTTAAAGAATAATATTTATTAACTAAAGTTAATGTTCCTTTTGTTATATCGGAACTTTTTATATCCGAATAATATTCTTTATCTCTATTAGTGTTAACTATTTCTACAATATCTCTTAAATTATATGAAGAATTTTTATTATAATAATCTAAGTAATAATTTAAATTTTTATACATAAAATATTTGGTTTCAATTAATAAAGGAATCTCTTTATTTAATTTAAAAGTGAGGATATTATCTACTTTTTCCTTATCTAACTTTAATATTATTTTGGTTTCTTCTTTATCATATCCAATTTTTTTAAGTTTATACTCATAACTATTAAACAATATAGAAAGTCTAACTAAAACAATTATAATTATAGTTAATAAAATAATACCAATTCCAATTATTTTAACTTTTTTCTTTAATCTTCTTTTTTTCATATCATTCCTCATTATTAATTTTATTATACTATTTTTGACTTAATAATTCAAACTTTCTTGATACATTCTCTTATTGATAGTATAATCTATATATTAGGAGGAATAAATGAAAGTATTTAAATGTAATATATGCGGAAATGTAGTTGAATTATTAGAAAATGGTGGAGGGGAATTGATTTGTTGTGGAGAGCCAATGCAAGAAATAGTTGTAAAAACAACAGATGAAGGTAATGAAAAACATATGCCTGTTGTAAATGTTGAAGGTAATAAAGTAATAGTACATGTGGGTAGTGTAGATCATCCGATGACTGAAGCTCATTATATTACAAAGATTTTTGTAGTATATAATAATAAGGTAATGAGAAAAAATTTAGTATTTACTGACCAACCTCATGCTGAGTTTGTAATAGATGAAGAATTTAATACATTGGATGTATATGAGTATTGTAATATTCATGGACTATGGAAAACAAAATATAATAAATAGGAAGTGGTGTAATGGACATATTATTAATATGCCTAAAAATATTTTTTGCTAGAATTTTAGATGTTTCTTTGGGTACTGTTAGAACAATGTTGATAGTAAAAGAAAAGAGACTTGTAGCGGCTTTTATTGGCTTTATAGAAGCTCTTATATGGTTTTTAATGGTTAAGGAAGCTTTAAATTTAGCAAATTCTGGTATATACGTTGCTGTTTCTTATGCTTCTGGTTTTGCAGTAGGTACTTATGTAGGTACTTCTTTAGCAAAAAAATATATTATTGGAAAAGTTATGGTACAAGTTTTTACTCATAATCTTGATGAAAAGCTAGTAGAAGAAATAAGAAAACATGGATATGGAGTAACCGTTTTAGAGTATAGGGGAATAAGTGGTTCAAAGGACGGAAGAATGTTAAACATTAGCATTAATAAGTCTAAAGAGAAGCACTTAAAGAATTTAATTAAAGAATATGATGATAGTGCATTTATTGTTGTAAACGAATCAAAATATGTTGAAAATGGATATTTTAAATAAATATCTTTTTTTATAGAGGGAATTATTATTATTGCTTCAATAAACAATTAGGAGTGATAATATGTATAGAGTAAAGCAAAGAGATTCTTATGATTGTGCTGTAGCATCATTACTTTCAATTATTAAATATTATAAAGGAAATACATCTTATAATAAACTAAGAACAATGATGAAGTGTGATAAGAACGGAGTAAGTGCATATGATTTAGTTAAAACCGCAAAAAAGATTGGTTTTAACTCATATGGAATTAAATGTAATTATGATTATTTAAGTAAAATAAAACTACCTTGTATTGCGCATATTACAATTAAGAAATATTATAATCATTTTGTAGTAATTGAAAAAATAGATAAAAAAATATATATTAATGATCCTTATTATGGAAAGAAAAAATATAACAGAAAAGAATTTGAAAATATTTGGAATAGTATAGTAATTGTATTAGAACCTATATCTGATTTATCAAATGAGGTTAACCATAACAAATATTACTTAGATTTATTATACAAATATAAAAAGGATATTATAGTGTTGGTGATAATATCATTATTCACTATAATACTTTCCATAATAGGATCTTATTATTTTAAATCATTAATTGATAGTAATAAATATATGGTATTCTTAACTTTTTCAATAATATTAATTATAAGATTAATATTGGAGTTTGTAAGAAATAAAGTAATGATATACATTGATAAAACAATAGAAAAAGATATTTCGTTTGATTCTTTTAATAATACATTATCGCTTCAAGAAAAATATTTTATTAATAGGCAAAATGGAGATATATTAAGTAGATTAAATAGTATAGATAGTATAAAAACATTAATATTTAAAATACCTTTTTTATTTTCAATGTATTTTAGTATTGTACTCTTTTGTTCGTATGTATTATTTATTTTAGATTATAGTTTATTTATTAAAGTTTTGATTGTTTTAATTATTTATATAATTATATATTTTTATTATTATAAAAAAAATAATAATATGATAAAAAATATTAATGAGGAGAAAGGTTATATTAATGGCTTTTTATATGAAGCTATAGATGGGTTACCAACTATTAGAAATAATAATATCATATTAAATAAAAACAAAGAATTTAATGCTTTATATACAAATTATTTAAATATAAAAAACAAATTTAATGATTCATTTAACTTTCAAAATACAATAAAAAGTCTTATATTATATTTGTCTTTTAATTATATTTTATATATTAGTTCTACTTCCTTAAGTATTGGTAATATAGTATTATTTTATTCGGTTTTTAGCATGCTAGTAGATGCTTTTAGAAATATATTTGAATTAGAAGAGGAATTTAGCACTGGTTTGATATCGATAAATAGAATTGATGAAATAATAAATAATGATTATGAATATGGTTATAATTCTTCTAAAATAGATAAAATTCAATTTGTGGATGTTAGTTTTGCATATAAAAATGATGATTATATAATTAATGATTTGAATTATGAAATAAATAGAAACGATAAACTATTAGCAAAGGGAAAAAGCGGAAGTGGAAAAACAACAATATTTCATTTGTTATTAAAATATTATGAAGTAGATAAAGGCAAAATAATATTAGGAAAAGAAAACATTAATAATTGGAATTTAAATGGCATAAGAGAAAACATTTATTATATATCTTCAAATGAAAAAATATTTAGAGGTAAATTAATAGATAATATTTCCTTTAATGAAAAAAATATAAATCAGATTGAGTATATTTTAAAAAGTGTTAATTTAAATAAAGATATTAATATGTATATAGAAGAGGATGGTAACAATTTAAGTTTAGGAGAAAAATCAAAATTATTGTTATGTAGAGCGTTATTTTCTAATAGAAATGTATTAATTATTGATGAACTATTAAGTAGTATCGGAATAGAAGAGGAGAACATTATACTAAATAAAATAATTGATTTATATAAAGATAAAATACTTATATATACTTCACATAGAAACATAAATGAACAACTATTTAATAAGATATTAAATTTAGAAAAGAAGGAGGTTAAAAATGGAAATATTGAATAAAGAAGAATTGAAAAATATAAATGGGGGAATTAGCTTTGGATTGTTAGCGCTTATTGGAGGTGCAGTTACATTTATTATTGGTATTCTTGATGGATTAACAAGACCATTAAAGTGCAGATAAAAAGGAGGAAAAAATGACACTTATAGATAATGAAGAATTAAAAAATATAAATGGGGGAAGTATATCTGGAACTTTAATTAGTTCTATAGTAAAAGGAATAAGTTTAATTTTTGATCTAGGAAGATCATTAGGAAGCGCTATATATAGATTAGTAAATAAAAAATGTTGTAATTCATAAAAAAAAGAACAAGGTTACTTGTTCTTTTAAAATAAATCTTCAGTAGTATTATTGTTAGTTATATTTTCAGTATTTAATCCAATGTTTTTTATTTCAGGCGGAATTGTTGTTTGAGGTTTATTTTCAATTATTGTTTCTCCTGTATTTGCTATTTTTACATCGTCTAATGCTTTATCAAGATTATATTTATAATCATTCATTTTACCATCTACATCATCATCTAATTCAATTAATTTTACAACCTCTTCCATTGTTGTAATACCGTCTAATACTTTTAGTAAACCATCTTGTAATAATGTTGTTACATTTGATGTATAAACTAATTTTCTTAAATTTTCTTTTCTAATATTTCCAGCTATTGCATCTCTAATTTCTTGAGTAATAAGAAGTACTTCGTGTATTGCGATACGCCCTCTATATCCCTTTGAACACTCACTGCATCCTTGAGAAATATATATTTGATTTACATCTTTATTTAATACCTTTTTAAATAATGTTTTTTCATAATCATTGGTTTCTTTTGTTGTTTTACATTTATCACAAAGCCTTCTAGCTAATTTTTGAGATATAACGCCTTTTAATGCACTCGCTAATAAATATCTTTCTACTTCCATATCTAATAAACGTTCTATAGTATTTAAAGAGTTATTGGTATGTATTGTAGAAAGTACTAAGTGTCCTGTAATAGAAGCTCTTACTGCTATTCTTGCGGTTTCATTATCACGAATTTCTCCTACCATTATAACATTAGGGTCTTGACGTAATATGGAACGAAGAACATGTGCGAAGTTTAAACCAATATCACTGTTAACTTGTATTTGATTAATTCCTTCTATATCCATTTCTATAGGATCTTCTACTGTAATTATATTTCTTTCTGGTGTATTTAATCTTTGAAGAATAGAGTATACTGTAGTAGATTTTCCGGTACCAGTAGCACCAGTTACTAATATAATTCCATTTGGTACCTTTATTAATTCTTCTAGTTTATTATAATTTGAAGGGGTAAATCCTAAGTTATCTATTCCTTTTAGACTCATAGAATAATCTAAAATACGAACTACTATTTTTTCTCCATTACTAGTTGGAACACAAGATACACGGAGATCTAAATCTAAATTTTTTAATTTTGTTTTTATAGAACCATCTTGTGGAAGACGAACTTCTGTTATGTTCATTCCAGAAATAATTTTAATACGAGTAATTAAATTCTTTTTTAATGTATTAGGAACTGTTGTATAATCTTGTAATTGACCATCAATACGAATTCTAACCTTCATATATTCAAATAGAGGATCAAAATGAATATCACTTGCATGTCTGTTTGCTGCATCTACTATGATTTCATTTACTACTTCCACTATCGGTAATTTTTCAAAATCAAAATCTTTTAACATAATAATCCCCAATCTTATTCTAAATTTTATTGTTTCATTTATTATAAAAGTATTATATAATATTAATTATAGAATAGCAAGAAGAGTGGAGTAATAAAATGAAAAAAAAGGGTGAAAGAGGTTTCTTTGTAGTTGAAACAATTGTGGTAATTGCGATTGTATCTATAGTAATTACTTATGTTTTTATAAATTTTTCAAATACATATAATAGATTTATAGTTAGTGAAACTTATAATAATATAAATGCTACTAATGCAGTATTGAATTTAAAAGAATATGTTGATAATTGTGATATAGATTATTCAGCTACTTTGGATACAAAAGATTATTTGGAACTATCTTCTATTACTAAAGTTAGTTCAAATTATTATAATAAATTAAAAGAGTATTTAAAGATAAAGACTGCATATTTAATTAATACTCAAAACTTTTTTGCAAACGCTAATAATATGGATTCTTTTGATATAAAGTTTCAAAATTATTTGGATACTCTTTCTAAAGTTAAGAGTAAGTATATTATTGTTATTGAACTGGATAATTTGAATTATGGTTTTATTTCTATTTACAATTATAATTTAGAATTAGTTGGAGATTCTGAAAAAGATTATGTTACTTATGTAAAAGTTGGAGAAGATTTTATAGAACCAGGATACACGGCAGAGGATAAAAATGGTGAAACTTTAGATGTATATATTACTGGTTTTGTTGATACTAGCTTAGAAGGCACCTATTATTTGACATATACTTTACATGATATTATTACTAGAAGAAAAGTAGTGGTTTATGAAGATGTTTTTGAATATGACTACACAGGTAATTATCAAGTATTTAGAGCCCCTATATCAGGTAATTATAAGATAGAATTATGGGGAGCAAGTGGAGGAAAAATTGTTTCTGATACTACATCATCAAAAGGAGGATATACAACAGGAGAAATATATTTAAATGAAGGTGATACTTTTTATGTTTATGTTGGTCAAGCCGGAAGTTTGGGAACATTTGGAGTAAATGCAACATCAACAGTAGGTCAAGGCGGATTGGAAACTTTTAATGGTGGTGGTGCTGGTGGAAATGCTGGTGGTGGAGCTTACCCTTATGTAAACTATAGAGGTGGTCCTAGTGGTGGAGGAGCAACAGATATTAGATATTTGTCTGGGCCATGGAACGATACTCTTGGATTAAGAAGTAGAATTATGGTTTCTGGTGGAGGCGGAGGTTTTTCATTAGGTGATGGAGGATATAATGCTCAAAAAGGAAATGCTGGAGGTTTAACTGGACAAGATGGTGCAGTAGATGCTTATTTAATTACAGCATATGAAGTTGATGTTCCAAAAAGAGGAGTTGGTGCAACTCAAACATCAGGTAATTTATTTGGAATTGGAGAAAGAGGAGATAATACTGGAAATCCAACTTATTGTCATGGTCATGCTGGAGGAGGAGGCGGTTACTTTGGAGGAACCGGTGGTACTCAAACAGGTGGAAATTGTCACATAATGGGTGGAGGAGCAGGTTCATCATTTATATCGGGTTATACAGGAGTAAATGCTATAAGAGTAGATGGAACTCCTAGTGGAACAACTAAACACTTTTCGGGTTATGTTTTTGATAATATTGTCATGAATAGTGGAATTCAAACATTTTTAAGCCCAACAGGAGTTAACGAAACTGGTCATACCGGAAATGGATATGCTAGAATTTCTTTAATTGATCCAAATCAAAGTAATACTTTAAGTAAAGTAAGATATATATATAATGAGATGAATGGAAGTACTGCTAATTTATCTTCTCATTGGGTTGAATTACAAGCGTATGATATTAACGGAAATAATGTTTCTCAAGGTGTAACAACAATTACTAATAATTATATAGGAGCAGTAGATTTAACGAGATTAACCAATGGAAATGTTGCAACTGCTGAATATATCGAAGGTGGTATGGGGATATCTTTTGTTATGCTTGATTTAGGCAAAGAATATGATTTATCTAGTATTAGATTGTGGCATTATTATGGTGATGGAAGAACATATCATGATAATATTGTTAAGGTAGCGGGTAATGATGAAATATATAGAGTAGTATTAGATGAAGAGTACCCAGAAACAAGTCATGGAAAAATTATTAGACCAGAAAGTTTAAATTAGGTGATTTATGAAAAGATTAAATAATAACGCTTTTTCTTTGGTAGAATTACTTGTAGCGTTTACAACGATCACTGTATTATCTTTTGCAATATTTAGAACTGTTATAAGTATTCAAAGAAGACAACAGATAAATATTGCATATAACGAATATGTTGTTTTTCAAAGTTCAGTAAATAATTTAATACAAAATGATTTAACAAATAAGGTTATTGAAGCAGTAGAATATTGCGGTAAAAATTGCTATAAAATAAAATATATTAATGAAATAGAAAAGACTTTATCAATAAATACCAACGATAGTACTTTATCTTATGGGAATGTATCAAATACTGTAAAACTAAAATTGCCTAAAACATTTACTTTTTATAGAGACATTGAACAAAAAGATGAAAATTTTACTGATGTTGAAGATAATAGACATGATTCTTTAATATTATTTAGAATACCTATTAAAAGTACTGTTGTTGATAAAGATTTAGATATTATATATATCTATCAATTTGATAGTAGAAAAAATCCTGTAAGACCAAATATATAGTTAAGGAGTTAAATTATGAATAATAAAGGCGCAATATTTTCTGGATATATGTATGTATTATTAGTGTTCTTTTTACTTTCTTTATCTACTTTATTAGTAGTTTTAAATAACTCTAAAAAAGTAAGTAATAAAGCTAGAGAAGGAGCTGAAAACATAATTGAAAATGATACTACTGAATTTAATTTAAGTTTAAATGGAAACACTACAGTATGTATAAACTTGGGTCAAACATATACGGATCTTGGTGTTGTTTCGAAAGATAGTATTGGAAATGATATCCCTGTTACTATAGTATCTGATTTAAATATTAATATGATTGGAGAGTATACTGTAACTTATACTGCAAAGGATAAAGGAAAAGAAAAAAGCATTGAAAGAAAAGTAAGAGTAATAAAAAATGATTATATATATACTGGAGCACCAGAAGAGATAACTTTTTATTGTGATGGTTACTATTTATTAGAGTTATGGGGATCGGATCATCAAAACGGACTTGGTGGTTATTCTAGTGGAGTTATTAATTTAAAATCTAATGAAAAACTATATTTATATGTTGGACAATTAAGTACGGTAGGAAATGCTACTTCATTTAATGGTGGAACAGGAAGTTCGGGTGGATATCCTGGAGGCGGAGCAACCGATGTTAGGTTGCTTAATAAAACTTGGAACAATTTAGAATCGTTAAAGTCAAGGATAATGATTGCTGGAGGTGCAGGTGCTGGTAATATCCAATATTCACACGGTGGGGGAATTATAGGAAGAAAAACAGGAGTTGCTACTGCAGGAATACAAACCGCACCAGGTGTTAATGAAAGCGTTTCTTATTTAGCTCCTTCATTTGGAATTGGTGGAGGTGGCTGCGGAGGTGGTGGAGGATACTATGGAGCCGGTGGAGCAGCATGTGTAAGTGGAGGAGCTGGTGGATCAGGTTTTATATCAGGCCTTGCGGGAGTTAATGCAATTACTAATGATTTAACTATTACTCACACAAATAATACACTGCATTATTCTGGTAAATATTTTATTGATGCAACAATAGAGACTGGAAAAGTTGAACCTTCCCCAAGAAATATTAATTCTTCTGGAAGAGCAAAAATAACATATATAAGTACTCAATACCCAAAAACAAATACTAGTTTAGAAAGTGTAAGATATGTAAAGAGTTGTATAAATGGAAATTCAGTTAATACATACAATAGTTGGGTAGAATTACAAGTTATTAAAGATGGTGTGAATATTGCTTTAGGAAAAACTCCAACAGGAACTTCTCCTGAAGCATCAGGAGCAGAATCTTATAGTTATATTGTTGATGGTAAAATTGATAATTCTACTTGGACAACTGGATACGGAAGAAGTAGTTTAACTGGTAATCAATGTATAACCATTGATTTAGGGAAAACATATGATGTCGATGAAATTGCTGTATGGCATTATTTTGATGACGCAAGAACTTATAATGAAAAAGTAGTGTCAGTTTCTTCTGATAACGTATCATGGGCAGGAGTAATTATTGGAAATGGAGCTGAAACACCTAATGGTTCTAGAGTAAATGCCTGGAATTAATTGACTAATTTTTGTTAAAAAGTTATAATAAAAATGTATACAAAGATTAAGAGGAGTAATATATATTTAATAATTAGAGAGTTAGTGTTTGGTGAAAACTAATAATTAATATATATGAATGTTGCTTATGAGTATAATCGGGAATCTTCGTTAAAGATTTAAGAACATAGTTTTCTATGTAAGGTGGTACCACGCAAAGCGTCCTTAAGTTTTAGGAGGCTTTTTTATTGGAGGAAATATGAAAAAAGAGTTGTTAGAATTTAAAAAACATGTTGAAAATTATGATTTAAAAAATTTAGGAATAAAATTTAAATATAATCATTCTATAAGTGTTATGAAAATTGGAAATTCAATTGCTAAGAAATTAAAATTAAAAGATACTGAAGTATATATGGTTACTTTAGCGTGTTTACTTCATGATCTTGCAAGATTTGATCAATTAAAGATATATGATACCTTTAATGATAGAAAAAGCTTTGATCATGGAGATTATGCTTATGATTATATAAATAAGAATAATTATTTGAGAAAATTTACGGAAGATACTACATATGATTCCGCAATATTAAAATCAATTAAATTTCATAATAAGTTTAAAATTGGAAAATGTAATGAAATAGAATTATTATTTTCAAAGATAGTAAGAGATGCTGATAAAATAGATATTTTATTAAATGATGGTTTTAAAAAATTTAGTGAATATGAAACTAATAATCTTGAAATTTCAAATACAGTGTATAATAGTATATTAAATGAAAAAGATATTTCTTATCAAGATACCAATAATAAATTAGATAGAATCTTGTTAGGATTAGCAATGATTTATGATATTAATTTTGATTGTAGTTTTTCATTTATTAAGGGAAAAGGAGTAATAAAAAGAGTGATTAGTTTTTTAAAAGCTAAAAATAATAATAAAGATACTTTAGAAAAATTAATAAATATCGAAAACAAACTTGAAGAATATATTGAAAGGAGAGTAAATAATGGAAAAAAAATATAATCATAAATTAGTAGAAGATGGTAAATATGATTATTGGTTAAAAAATAATTTATTTAAATCTGGAAATTTAAATAAAACTTCTTTTAGCATTGTAATTCCACCTCCTAACGTAACAGGAAAGTTACACTTAGGCCATGCATGGGATACATCTCTTCAAGATATTATTGCAAGGTATAAAAGACTAAAAGGTTATGATGTATTATGGTTACCAGGTATGGACCATGCTGGAGTAGCAACTCAAGCAAAAATTGATGCTAGATTAAAAGAACAAGGAATAAATCCTAAGTCTATAGGTAGAGATAAATGGATGGATTATGCTTGGAGTTATAAAGAAGAATATGCAAATATAATTAGAAAACAATGGTCTAATTTGGGATTAAGTTTAGATTATAGTAAGGAAAGATTCACTTTAGATGAAGGTTCAAGCAATGCCGTTAATAAAGTGTTTATTGATTTATATAATAAAGGATATATATATAAAGGAACTAAACCTATTAATTGGGATCCTATAGCAAAGACAGCTTTGTCAAATATAGAAGTAATTTATAAAAAGACAAAAGGAAATATGTATTATTTTAAATATATGTTTCCAAATTCTAATGAATATATAGAAGTTGCAACAACTCGCCCTGAAACAATGGCAAGCGATAAAGCAGTAGTAGTAAATCCAAAAGATGAAAGATACAAAAATATTATTGGAAAAAGTGTTGTTTCCCCATTAAGAAATGAATTAATACCTGTAATAGCTGATGAATACATTGATATTTCTTTTGGAACCGGAGCTATGAAATGTAGTGCACATGCTATAGATGATTTTGATATATTGAAAAAAAATAATATTGAAATAATTGAATCCATTGATAAAAATGGTATATTAAATGATTATGCACTAGAATTTTCCGGATTGACAAGAGAAGAAGCTAGAATTAGAATAGTTGAAAAATTAAATAAATTAGGATTAATAACAAAGATTGAAGAATATTATCATGAGGTTGGTTATTCTGAGAGAACTGATGCTGTAATAGAAATAATGATTATGCCTCAATGGTTTGTTAAAATGGATGAACTATCTAAAGCTTTATTAAATATTCAAAATAATAAAGAAAAAAAAGTAAAATTTGTTACTCCAAGATTTGAAAAGATTTTAATTAATTGGATGAATTCTGTTCAAGATTGGTGTATTTCAAGACAAGTATGGTGGGGGCATAGAATTCCTGCTTGGTATAAAGATAATGAATTAAAAGTACAAGTTGAATCTCCAGGATTTGATTGGATTCAAGATGAAGATGTATTAGATACTTGGTTCTCTTCAGCTTTATGGCCATTTAGTACTTTGGGTTTTCCTAATAAAACGAAAGATTTAGATAGATATTTTCCAATAGATATAATGGTTACTGGGTATGATATTATATTCTTTTGGGTTGCTAGAATGATGTTTCAATCTATAGAGTTTATGAATGATATTCCTTTTAAAGAGGTATTAATACATGGATTAGTAAGAGATAAGTTTGGTAAAAAAATGTCTAAATCTTTGGGTAATGGAATAGATCCTATGGATGTAATTGAAAAATATGGAGCGGATTCTCTAAGATTTTTTATTACAACTAATACAGCTCAAGGTATGGATTTAAGATATGATGAAGAAAAAATTAAATCTACATGGAATTTTATTAATAAAATATGGAATGCATCTAGATATGTAGAAATGAATTTAAATAATGAATCCGAATTAAGTATTATAGATAAATGGATATTATTTAAGTTTAATAATAAGGTTAAATCTATTACAAAAAATATGGATAAATATGATTTTCAAAATGTTGGTTCAGAATTATATGAATTTATATGGAATGATTTTTGTGACTGGTATATAGAATTATCTAAAGTACATTTAAATTCTAAAGTATTAAAATATATTTTACTATCAATATTAAAAATGCTTCATCCTTTTATGCCTTTTGTAACAGAAGATATTTATTTATCATTTGAAAAAGAATCAATAATGATTGGAGATTATCCGGTTTATGATAAAGATATTAATTACAAAAATGAATATAAAATAATTGAAGAATTAAAAACATATATTATAAAAGTAAGGAATATTAAGTTGGAATCTAATATTACTAAAGATGCATTAATAGAATATAATTGTAATGATGAACTCATTTTAAATATATTAAAAAAATTATTAAAATTAGATGAATATAATAAATATAATGGAGAATCTTTAAACAAAATTACAATTTTATCAGATAATAAAGATATCTCAATAAGTTACTATACTAAAGAAAATATAATTGATAATACTAAGGAAATTGAAGAATTAAAACTTAGTATTGAAAGAAGAAAAAAATTGTTATCCAATGAAGGATATGTAAAAAAAGCTCCTAAGAATATTGTTGAAGATGAAAAAGCAAAATTAAAAGAAGAAGAAATAAAATTAAGTAACATGGAGGCTAAATGAATTTAACAATATTAGATATAATAAATAGTTATGAACCAAATATTAATTACGAAAATGATTATAATAAAAAAGTAATTAATGGAGTTTATAACTTATCTGAAGCTCAACTAGATTTAAAAGATGTTTTTTTATATTTAAGAACAAATAATTATTTAAAAAAATTTATTAGTGAAATTAACTCAATAGATAAAAAGTATTTATATTCTAGTTTTAATCATGGCTATTACCACAATGAGAGAGTAGTATTATTTGGATATATAATAGGCAATCAAAGAAATTTAAATGATAGAAATATGAAGATACTTATGGATGCATGTAAATATCATGATATAGGAAGAGTTAATGATATTAGAGATGATATTCATGGATTAATAAGTTCAAACAAAATAGATAGAGTAGTTGAAAATGATGAATTTTATAAAAATCAAGAAAATTTAAAGATGTTAAAATGTGCGATAGAATATCATTCCACTTTTGATAATTATCTAGAATCTATGGTTGAAAATTATGAAATAAATGATAAAGAATCGGCAATGGAAATAATGAAAATATTAAAAGATGCAGACGGATTAGATAGAGTAAGATTATCTATGGGAAGAATATATTCTGATTTGGATTTAAATTATTTGAGAACAAATGAATCAAAAAAATTAGTTAAAGCATCTCACCAATTAAACGAATTATATTTGAAAACATTTAAAATGAATTCTAAACAAAACGATTTGGATGAATTGAAAAAAGATAATGAAGATGAACTATATTTGCATTCAGTAGGTTTGGATTTTTTTAAATTTGAAAGTATATTAAATAATGGGATTTTATCTAAAAACGAATTATTAAAGAGAAATATATTAAGTTCAAAAAATTTTGATGGATGTAATTTTGAAGATTATATTTCTGTTGCAATATATGGTAATGAATACTATTCTCCAAATAATTCTTATAATAATCACGTAAAAGGAAATATAATATTTTGTATTTCAGATATAGAAGCTTTTGATGGTCATAAATCAACCGAAATAACAATTGAAGATTATAAAAATAGATCAATATTATTACCTATTAATATGGGAGAATATTCAGATGAAAGATTTGTTAAAGATGAAATTCCAGTTGAAAAAATAAATAAAGTAATTATTCCAAAAAACATAATGAATTTAAAATTAACTGATATTAATTATATAAGTTCATCATTATCGTTTGGAGCTATTGAAAGCCAAATAAATTATTATGCTTCAATAGTTGAATCTAAAACAAACCAACCTATTAATAGAGATGAATTTAACACTATAATTGAATCAACAAGATTAATTGAATCCAAAAGAAAAAGAAAAGAGATTTCCTCACAGGATTATCAAGATGAAATATATATGTTTTCAAAAAAAATGAGTAATAAAATTGGATTTATGATTGATAATATGTATAAATCTATACTTAATAAAGAAGATATCAATGTTGGTGAAGTTGTAACAGACATATTAGTAAGAAATAATTTGAACGTTTCAATAGAAGATGAAAACTTTTTATACATAAATCTTGGAGAAACAAAAAAATTACAATAATCATGTTATAATAAATGGAAGGAAGTGATATTATGTATTCTTATATAAAGGGCTTAGTAACAGAAATTAATGCTACTTATATTGTAGTTGATAATAATGATATTGGATATAAAATATTTGTTTCTAATCCATACTCTTTTAAGATAGAAGAAAATTATAAGCTATATATTTATGCGCATATTAGAGAAGATGAGTATTCTTTATATGGTTTTAAAGAGATAGAAGAACGAGATTTATTTTTGAAATTAATAGAGGTTAAAGGTGTTGGCCCTAAAATGGCTCTTCCTATGCTTGCAACTGGTTCTCCAAATGGAATAATGGATGCGATAAATAGAGAAAACATATTATACTTAAAAAAATTTCCAAAAATTGGTGACAAAGTAGCAAAACAAATAATATTAGATTTAAAAGGTAAATTTAAAGTTGATAATATTGAAATTGAAAACTCTGATGAATTATATGAAGCTTTAAAAGGATTAGGATATAAAAATCAAGATATAATGAAAGTAATATCAATGGTTGAAAAAGATAAAACTATAGAGGAAAAAATAAAACAAGCATTAAAATTATTATTAAAGTAGGTGAATTATGGAGGAAAGAGTTATTACTAATAAAAAACTTGAAGAAGACCAATTTGAATCTACTATTAGACCTGATAGTATTGATGAATATATTGGACAAACTGAAGTAAAAGAGAACTTAAAAGTATTCATTGAAGCTGCAAAGATGAGAGATGAGTCTCTTGATCATGTTCTTTTATATGGACCTCCTGGATTAGGAAAAACTACATTAGCTTATATTATTGCACATGAATTAGGAAGAAATATTAAGACAGCTAGTGGGCCTTCTATAGAAAAAAGTGGCGATTTAGCAGCAGTGTTATCTACATTAGAACCAGGTGATGTTTTATTTATAGATGAAATACATAGAATGCCAAGATATATTGAAGAAATATTATATCCTGCAATGGAAGATTTTTCTTTAGATATAATTGTTGGAAGTGATGGTAATAGTAGAAACATTAAAATTGATTTACCCCCATTTACATTAGTGGGAGCAACAACAAGAGCAGGTGATTTAACTAGTCCATTAAGAGATAGATTTGGAATTGTTTTTAAGTTGGATTATTATACTGAAGATGAATTGTTTCAAATTGTTAAAAGAACTAGTAGAGTATTAGAAATTAGTATTGAAGATGATGCTGCTTTAGAACTCGCAGTTAGAAGTAGAGGAACACCTAGAGTAGCTAATAGATTATTTAAAAGAGTAAGGGATTTTGCTTTAGTAATGGGTAATGGAAGTATTGATAATAAAATCACTAAATTAGCTCTCAAAAGGTTAAAGGTTGATGAATTGGGATTAGATAATACTGATAAACAATTATTAGAAGCTATAATATATAAATTTAATGGAGGACCTGTTGGTATAGAATCTTTAGCGGCTTCTATATCTGAAGAAGTATCTACCATAGAAGATGTATATGAACCATACTTATTAAAATTAGGTTTTTTAAAAAGAACAAATAGAGGAAGAGTAGTTACTGAAAAAGCTTATGAACATTTAAATATTAAGCTTGATGATAGAATGTTTTAGGATAAATTATGAAAACAAAGATAATGGTTGATATGGATGATGTTATTGTTACTGGGGGATTTTTATATTTAATTAATGATTTTTTGGGAACAAACTATATTGAAGAAGATTTTAAATCTTTTTATATGCAAGATATTATTGAAGATAAAAAAGCTTTTTTTAACTATTTTTTAACAAAAAATATGTATGATTATTGTAAATTGTCTGATAATGCTTATGAAGTTCTAAATTATTTAAATGAAAAATATGATTTATATATAGGAACATCTTATATATTTAAAGAAATTCCCAAAGAATCAGGTAAAATATTGTTAGACAAATTTTATTATTTGCAAGATAAACTACCTTTTATCAGCCCGTATAAATATATTTTTTTAGGAGATAAAAGTGTGTTAAATTTTGAAATTAAAATTGATGATAAAGAAGAAAATTTAGAAGGAGCTAATAAAAAAATATTATTTACAGCATATCATAATGTAAATATATTGGATGAAGAATTAAAAACAAAAGGTATAGATAGAGCTTTAAATTGGTTAGATGTTAAGGAATTAGTGTTAAAATATGAAGATGATTTGGAAAATAGAAATAATAATCGATTAAGAAAAAATATTATCAAAAAAATAACTGATTAATTATCAGTTATTTTTATGTTATACTATTAAAGGAGTTTTTTATGAAATTAGAAGATTTTAATTATGAATTAGATGAAAGTTTTATTGCGCAATCACCAATAAAAAATAGAGATGAATCCAAATTATTAGTGCTTAATAAAGAAGATGGAAGAATTGAACATAGAACTTTTAAAGATATAATAGATTATCTTAATAAAGATGATATTTTAGTATTAAATGATACAAAAGTACTCCCCGCTAGATTAATTGGAGAAAAAGAAAATACAAAAGCATTAATTGAAATATTATTATTGAAAAATATTGAAAATAATATTTGGGAGTGTTTAGTTAAACCTGCTAAAAGGATAAAAGTAGGAACAATAATTAATTTTTCAAATTTATTAAAAGCAAAATGTGTTGATATAAAAGATGAAGGTATTAGAATATTTGAATTTATTTATGATGGAATTTTTTATGAGATATTAGATATATTAGGAACGATGCCTCTTCCTCCATATATTCATAATAAATTAGAAGATAAAGATAGATATCAAACTATATATGCAAAAAATATTGGGAGTTCTGCAGCTCCAACAGCCGGATTACATTTTACTATTGATTTAATTAATAGACTTAAAGAAAAAGGAATAAAAATATGTTTTATAACTCTTCATGTGGGAATCGGAACTTTTAGACCGGTTTCTGTAGATAATATTGAGAATCATAAAATGCATAGTGAATACTATTCAATAGATAAAGATACTGCAGATTTATTAAATAATAAAAAGGGTAGAATAATCAGTGTTGGAACAACAACAACAAGAACTTTAGAAACTATACTAAAAAATAATAATAAATTTATAGAGTGTTCTGGATGGACAGATATATTTATTTATCCGGGATATAAATTTAAAGCAGTTGATGCATTAATTACTAATTTTCATTTACCTAAGTCAACTTTATTAATGTTAGTTTCTGCCTTTTCATCAAAAGAATTTATATTTAATTCATATGAAGAAGCCAAGAAAAACAAATATAGATTTTTTTCTTTTGGGGATGCAATGTTTATAAAATAGTGTATAATGTAATTGAGGATATGTATGAAGATTAAATACAATTTATTAAAAGAAGATAATAAAGCTAGATATGGAAATATTGAAACAAAATATGGTATATATGAAACACCAATGTTTATGCCTGTAGGTACGAGTGGTGCAGTTAAGATGCTTTCAAAAGAAGAATTAAAAGATGTAGGAAGTGGAATAATACTTGCAAATACATATCATTTGTGGATAAGACCAGGAGAAGATGTAGTTGAAAATGCTGGTGGCTTACATGGTTTTACAAAATATGATGGTCCAATGTTAACAGATTCTGGAGGATTTCAAGTGTTTTCTTTAGCAAATAAAGAAGATATTCTTGAAGAAGGGGTAAGATTTAAAAACCATTTAGATGGTAGTGATTTGTTTTTAACTCCAGAAAAATCAATTGAAATCCAAAACAAATTAGGAGCAGATATAATAATGAGTTTTGATGAATGTCCTGAATATCCATCAACATATGAATATATGAAAGATAGTGTTGAAAGAACACTAAGATGGGCAAGAAGAGGTAAAGAAGTTCATAAAAATGATTATCAATCTTTATTTGGAATTGTTCAAGGTGGAGAATACGAAGATTTAAGAGAACACTGTGCTAATGAATTAATAAAAATGGATTTTGATGGATATTCAATAGGTGGTACAAGTGTTGGTGAAGGAAAAGATACTATGTATAAAATGATTGAATATAGTACTAAAAATTTGCCAATAGATAAAGTTAGATATTTAATGGGAGTAGGAGATCCTATTGATATATTAGAAGGTGTATCAAGAGGAGTAGATATATTTGATTGTGTACTTCCTACAAGAATTGCTAGACACGGAAATGCATTTACTAAAAATGGTAAAATTAATTTAAAAAATTTAAAATATAAATATGATTTATCAAAATTAGATGACACTTGTGATTGTTATACTTGCAAAAATTATTCAAAATCATACATAAGACATTTAATAATATCTAAAGAAACATTAGGAGGTAGGTTATTATCTATACATAATATCAGATTTCTAATAAAACTAACTGAAGATATTAGATTAAATATTAATAACAATACATTCGAAAAATTTAAGAATAATTTTATAAATATATATGAAGGGAAAGATTAGTATGAAATGTCCAAAATGTGGTCAAGAAATAATTGATAACAAAATATTTTGTCCTAATTGTGGTAAGCAACTAAATAAAGATTCTAGTATGGGTTTATCACCTATGAAGATGTTTTTGATTTTTATTGTTGTAATGTTACTATTAGGAGCTGGAACACTATATTATGTTGCTAATATGGGGTTGAATAAAGAATTAGATAAAATAATATCAAAACCCAACGAAGAATCAAAAATAGAAATAAAGGATTTTTATGGGAGTTATATAATAAATAATGTAATTACTACTAAAAACTCCTCAAATAGTATTAATGATTTAGAGAATAGTATTATAGGATTTGAAATTGAAATTACTGAAGATATATTAAAAGCAGGAATTTATCAAATAGCGTGGATAAAAATTAATAAACCCACTTTTGAAAACTTAACTAATTTTGATAATCATAAGCAAAATTTAAATATTTCAAGTGAAAAAGAATATGGTTTTAGAATAAAAGGATTAAATGTTGAAGAAAACACTTCAAAAAATGAAGAAATATTTGAGCTATTGAGTTTTAATAATAAATTATATCTGTATTATTCAAATACTTATTATGAATTAGTAACTAGCAAACTTGGATACAAATCATCAAACACATATTATAAAGTTAAACTATTAGAAGAAAAATATATAAGTAATATTAACTTAGAAATAAAAGAATTTAATAATATTGTTAAAACAAATATTGAAAGTAATGTTTCTGATATATATATTGTGGAATATGAGGAAATATTAAATGGAGATATATTTCATTTGATAGTTAAAGAATCTTTTGGAGGTGTTAATTCAGAAATTTCCACAAAAACAATTGTATTTGCTTTTAATAAAAATACTGGAGAGAAAGTAAATTTAAAAGCATATATTGAACATATCAACAAAAATTATGAAGATATTATGGATAAATATGAAATTAACAAACAAAAAACATATGAAGAAAGTGTTATGGGAATAACTTCAAAATATGAAACTAGTCCAGACTTAATGTATTATGTAAAAGATGATAAGATATATATAGCATGTGGAACAGATAGTTATGGTATATTATTTACAGAAGTTGAAATATAAGGAGAATTATGAAAGATTTTGAACAAAAAGTAGAATTTAAAGATGAAGATGGAAATATATTTGAAATGATAATTTTAAAAGAATTTTCTCATAAAGAAAAGAAATATGCAGTTTTAATGGAAGAAAAATCATGTGAGCATCATGATTGTCATGGTTGTGAAAACAACCTTGTTCTATTAGAAGTTATTACAGATAAAAATGGAGAAGATACTTTTACTAAAATAAAAGATCAAAAAGTATTTGATGAAATTGTTTTGGTTGCAGAAGAAGAGATGTATAAAGATTAATATGTATAACAAAATATTAGATGAACTAATATTATTAGGTAATGAAAAAGATAAGAAAGCTTTACAATGGTTTTTTAAAACAGGTAAAGGTGAATATGGAGAAGGAGATGTTTTTCTGGGGATAAAAGTTCCTATTTTAAGAAAAATATCAAAGAAATATTATAATGAAATATCATTAAAAGACACTGAAAAGTTATTAAAAAACAAATATCATGAAGTTAGGCTTTGTTCTTTGTTTATTTTAATATTAAAATATAATGATTATCCTGAAGATGTATATAATATATATTTAAATAATACTAATTATATTAATAATTGGGATTTAGTCGATTTAAGTGCTTCATATATACTTGGAAGGCATATTTTTGTTAATAATTTAAAAAAAGATATTATTTATGAACTATCTAATAAAGGTTTATGGGAACAGAGAATAGCTATTTTAGCAACTCATTATTTTATAAAGAATAATGAGTTTTATGATACTCTAATTCTTTCAAAAAAATATTTAAGTACTAAGCATGATTTAATAAAAAAAGCTACTGGTTGGATGCTTAGAGAAATAGGAAAAAGAGAAGAAAATGTATTAATTAAATTTTTATATGAAAATATAAAAGAAATTCCTGGAATAACATTTAGTTATGCTACTGAGAGAATTTCAAAAGAGGAAAAAGAAAAAATTAAAAATTTTAGAAATTTATGATAATATATAATTAGGAGGAACTATGAAAAAGAAAAAAAATTTAAATAATGACTTTTCGGTTAAATTAAAAAAATTACCACTATCAACAAAAATAATATTATCTTCTGCTTTATTAATACTTGCGTTTGCAATATTTTATTTAGGTTTTTATATGGGTGAAAAATCATTCGAATTAATAAATGATTTTGAAAAAAGCATGATGTAAGTAAATAAAAAAAGAAATGTTTGTCATTTCTTTTTTTTAAATACCCATTCTCTTTGAATAATAAAATTAATAATAAATAATATTATATCCACAAAAACTTTTATTATAATTGAAGATATATTAATTATTTTAGATAAGAATGTTACTGATATTCCAGACACAAACATTTGAATTATTACTAAAAAGAAATATTTATATTTAGAACTTTTTGATGATTTATGAAATATAATTTTATTAATAGAAAAGTTATACATTGATGAAATTGTTCTAGAAATAATGGTAGCTATTAGTATGTTCTCTTTAACATTAATTATATTTAATAATATAGTGAATAATAGTATATCTAATAAAAAAGCACTAATAGAAGAAGCAATATATTTAATAAATAATTTATATATTGAAATAGAATCTTTTAAAGGATTAAAATGAGATGTTTTATTTTCATCAATATAAATTGTTTTAATTTTAACCTCTTTTATGTCAATATTATACTCTTTACAATCTATTAACATATTTGTTTCATATTCGTATCTTTCACCTTTTGTTTTTAAAAATATTTTTGCGGTTTCACTACTGAAACCTCTTAATCCAGTTTGAGTATCCGTAATATTTAAACCAATGAAAATCTTAAATACAGTTCTAGTAATTTTATTTCCCAATTTACTTTTAGTAGGGACATTATATTTGTTAAAATTTCTAACTCCAATTATTAATGAATTATTAAATTCCATCGTCTTATCAACACATTTTTTAATATCATCAACTGAATGTTGTCCATCACAATCAGCGGTTATCGCAACTTCAAAATTAGAATGTTCTTCAAACAAATAATTAAATGCCGTCTTTATTGCTCTTCCTTTTCCTTGATTTATATGATGAGTTAAAACAACATAATCTTCTTTTAATTTATTAAAAAAAGAATTATATTGTTCATCGCTTCCATCATTAATTATTATAATATTTGCAAAACTCTTTTTTAATTTTTTTAAAAATTCAATCATAATATTTTGATCAGGATTATATGAAGGAATAATTATATATACATTTTTCATTTCATATCCATTCTAATAAAATATATTTAATTTTATCAAACATATTTTATCATATTTAAATAGTTTCGACAAATAATTGATTTTTCTTGACAAATTAATTATTATCATTATAATAAATCTCTTCTATTATGAAGAGAAGGGGGTATCTATGGTAAACAAATTAGATATTTCTAAAACAAATGATTATAATTATATGGTTGATCAATTAAGAATAAAATATTATTATTATAATGAAGCAACAAAAGCATTAAAAATTAGAGTTGATTTTTGTTTGGAAGCTATATATCAATGTATTAGTCAAACTAGTGAATGCGGTGAATTAGATCGATTATTAAGACAAAAAGCATTTGTTGAACAAGTAAGAAAAGAATCTAAAATAAATTTTAAATTAAATCAAAATAGTGATACTCCAGTAGTTCAAATTAAACAAAAAAGTATATCTTTTTTAAAGAATCGTTATCAAAATTAATGATTCTTTTTTTTATTAAAAAAATGTTATAATATAAATAGGTGATATCATGGATGAATTTAGTTCATTAAAAGAATTATATATTAAAGTAAGACCTGCGTTAATAATTAAAAAAGATGAGTTGCATAAGCAAGGTATGAAACAAATTGTGGAAGCTGATATTTGGAATTTTTTAAAAAAGAAAAAATGGACAAATACCATCGATTTATCTTTGAGTGAAATGGTAAATGATATTTTAGAAGTCGATTCGGATGAATTAGATGTTTTTACAAAAAAAGAATTATCAAAAGTTGAAAGAGTTTTAGATATAGAAAAGATATTAGATCTTTAGGAGGAATAATGGAATATGAAGAGATAACTACCAAAGAAGAATTAATAGAAAACGCTAAAAAATATATTTCTGATGAAGATGAATTAAATATTATTTCAAAAGCATTTGATTATTCTATAGAAAAAAACATAGAAAATAAAAGATTAGATGGAAGTTTAGAGTTTTTACATCCATTAAATGTAGCTTATATTCTAACTAAGATTAATATAGATTATGCTACTATAACAGCATCTTTATTGCATGAACTTGATTTAAATGAAGATATAGAAAAAGAATTTGGAAAAGAAATTTATAATATAGTATCGGGAGTAAGAAAGATTAATAGAGTTAATATATCAGCTGACTCTTTATATTTGATTAATTATTATAAAAAAATATTAGTTGGATTATGTGAAGATGTAAGAGTGATAATAATTAAGTTAGCGGATAGACTAGAAAACACAAGAAATCTTTGGATGTTAGATGAAGATACTCAAAAAAAAGAAGCAAAAGAAACATTGGAAATATTATCTCCAATATCTCATCATCTTGGAATGAATTCACTTAAGCAAGAACTTGAAGATTTAAGTTTGAGATATTATAAACCAGAGATTTATTATGATATAGTAAAAAACTTAAATAATACTAAGATTGAAAGAGATAAATCAATATTAGAAATGAAAGAAAGCATATCTAATATTCTTATTGAACATTCTATTAAACATGAAATTAAAGGAAGAAGCAAAAGCATATATAGTATTTATTCAAAATTAGAAAAGGGGAAAAGATTTAAAGACATATATGATATTTTAGCACTTAGAGTATATGTGGAAACTGAAGCTGATTGTTATTTAACATTAGGTTTAATTCATTCTAAATATAAACCTTTATCTAATAGATTTAAAGATTATATTGCAATGCCTAAAGAAAATATGTATCAATCTTTACATACTACTATTTTTGGTGTTGATGGATATTTATTTGAGGTTCAAATTAGAACCTATGAAATGGATAAAATAGCAGAATATGGAATAGCGTCTCATTGGGCATACAAAGAAAAAAGAGATGCTTCAGTAGCATTAAAAAACACTGTAGAACAAAAATTACAATTATTTAGAAGCATTATTGAAAATAGCAATGATAATTTAACTAATGAAGAATTTAAAACTTCAGTAGAGCAAGAAGTATTAAGAGATGAAATATACGTATATACTCCAAAAGGAGATGTGATTGAATTACCATTAGGAAGTACCCCAATAGATTTTGCATATAGAGTTCATACTGATGTTGGAGACAAAATGATTGGAGCTATGGTCAATGATAATATTGTTCCATTAAATTTTGAATTAAAAGATGGAGATATAGTAAAAATCAATATTAATAAAAATTCAACTGGTCCTAGTAAAGAATGGATTAATATGGTTAAAACATCTCAAGCAAAATCAAGAATTAAATCGTTTTTCACTAAAATAAATCGAGAAGAAACTATAAAAAGAGGAGAAGAGCTATTAAATAAAGAATTAAGAAAAAATAAAATATCTAATATAGATTTTTTTAAAGAAGAAAATATTAATAA
Source organism: uncultured Muribaculaceae bacterium (assembly GCA_964609995.1). Lineage (GTDB taxonomy): Bacteria > Bacillota_I > Bacilli_A > RF39 > UBA660 > JAAYGD01. The sequence continues at coordinate 10,036 of CAZSTI010000008.1, read as the reverse complement.
TTTAACAAAAACTTTAAGTGAGAATTCGATAGATGAAATTTATTATTGTATAGGAAATAGTAAATATAGTTCCAGTTATATAGTGGGACTATATAAAAAAGAAACACCAACTAAAGAAGAAATTGTTTTAAATAAGTTATCACAATCTAATGTTAAAAAAGAAACAAATAAAAATGATATTATTGTAGCGGGTATTGATGAAATAAAAGTGTCTTTAGCAAATTGTTGTAAGCCTATAAAAGGTGATGAAGTTATAGGCTATATTACTAAAGGAAAAGGTATTACAGTTCACAGAGTAAACTGTCATAATATTTCTAGCATTGAAGAAAGGCTAATTGAAATAGAGTGGAATCAAGAATCTCAAAACAAGTTTCCAACAACTATTATGATAACTACTGAAAAAAGTGATAATTTTTTATTGGAACTTATTGCAAAAGCATCAACATATTCAATAATTATTCAATATATTCAAACAATAATAAATATTGATAAAAATATATATGATATTATTATTTTAGTAAAAGATTTAGAAACCTTAAAAAAATTTATAAATGATGTTTCGCAAATTAAGTATGTGAATAATATAGAAAGAGTAATAAAATGAGAGTTATTGTTCAAAGAAGTAAAAAATCAAGTGTATCTGTGAACCATAAAGAAGTAGGAAATATTGATAATGGTTTAGTTTTATTGGTTGGTTTTAATGTTCAAGATACAAAAAAAGAAGTAGATTTAATTGCAAACAAAGTGTTAAATTTAAGAATATTTGATGATTTAGATGGTGTTATGAATTTATCAATAAAAGATATTAATGGATCAATACTTTCAATATCTCAATTCACATTATATGGAGATACAAATAAAGGAAATAGACCAAGTTATCAAAGCTCAATGAAAGGTGATGAAGCAATTTTGCTATATGATTATTTTAATCAATTGCTGAAAGAATTTGTTCATGTAGAAACAGGTATATTTGGAGCTGAAATGGAAGTAAACATTATAAATGATGGACCTGTTACAATTATTTTAGATAGTGATAAAAATAGATAAATATATTAATTATAATATAACTCTTTACATATCATTAATAAAAAGTGTAAATAGTGTTGAATATATTGATAAAATATTTTATAATCAATGTAGAAAGGTAGGAAAAAATGAATAATATATCAATTAACCCATTAGAATTAGAAAATCAAGCAGTTTTATTTGTAAATAAATATACAGAATCGGTTGAGAAAGTAGTTAAGAATATTAATGATCAAATCGGTTTAATTACTGCTGATTGGAAAGGAAAGACTGGAGCTACAACAATACCTATGATAGTTGATACTGCAAATGATGTTTTTTATGTTGCGAAAATAATAACAAATATTGGTCAAAACATTGCAGCTGTTGCAAAATATGTTGCAAAGAAAGATGAAATTGGTTCAAATACTGGAGGTAGTTGGGGAGTAACAGGACCAGAAAAAATTCCGGCTTATGCACCTGTTCTTATTGAAAAGCCTGCTGTTGATGAATCTACAGTAAATTGTAAAAAACCAACTGAAGATGCAATCACAAAAATTAGTGAATATGTGGATTCTTTAAATGAACTATTATCTTCTGCAAAAACTTTTTATAGTACATTAAAATCTAATGCTCAATGGACTGAAGGTTTTGAAAATATTGATGGACATATAGTAAATCAATTTAATACTGGTGTATCAAAAGTTGGACAACTAAGTGCCGCTATTAATACGTTTTTAACTGAAGCTAAAGCTCAAATAGCAGAATTGACAAAAGATGCAGAATTGACAAAAGATGCTGCTGTTGGTGGTAGTGGAGGAAATCCAAACGGCCCAATAGCAATGGAAATGTAGTTAAATAACCCAAGGAGTTGCTATGTATGAAAATAATCAAAATTTTGTTAGTGCTTCTAGTTCTATTTCTAAATTAAGAAATGTAAAAAACAAATTATTACAAGAAAAAGGAACATTAAATACTATATTAAATGATAACATAGCTTTTTCTTCATTATCTATAAATGCAAGGAAAGAAGAAATAGAAGATTTTATAGCAAAAATTGATCCAATATGCGAAAAAATTGATTCAGTTATTTCATCTATAAATATTAGTGTTAATAAAATTAATAGTGAAATCGAAAACAAATCTAAGAGAACGAATAACACTAACAATTCTAGTTTGGGAGTTAAAAAAGTATCTTCTAATGATAACAAAGTTCAAATAAAAAACTATAGTGGATTTGGAAGAGTTCAAGAAGAAAAATATTAAACATATTAATAAAATAATATGTTTTTTATATATATCAGTTAATCATAATTAATTTAATAAAACCATAAAAAATTAGTAATGCTATTATTAATACATATAATATATGCCTAAGACAAACGAAAAGTATTTATTTTATGGCGATTTTGGTTCAGAAGATATAGCTCCTTTTGATGCAATTGTGTTTGCTTTTCATTATATAAGGCAAGATTCTGGGTTTGATGATTATGATACTAAGGAAGAATAATTAATAAATAGAATAAATTATATACAAGAAGAATTAGCATCCTCAAAAAATATGAAGGTTGCGATAATAATGTATGATGAAATTTCAAAAAATATAAATGATTTTAAAAAAGAACAGTTTTGGAACAAATAATTTAAATTATATTTTTTATATGTTATAATATATTAATAAGATTAGTAGTAATTATTTAATTTTTAGAGAGATGCATTTGGTGAAAGCATTAATTATTGATTATGAATGACACTTATTTATTAAAATTATTATTAGATTAAATTAAGAGCATTTGAAATAGGGTGGCACCGCGGGGTAACTCGTCCCTATATGATATGCTTTTTATTTTTAGAGGAGGTACTATGAAAATTAAACCAAGAACATTATCTGGATATATGGAATTATTACCAAAAGATCAAATTAAATTTAATAATATGGTAGATATTATTAAAAAAAATTACGAGTATTTTGGGTTTTTACCATTAGATACACCGATATTAGAAGCATCAGAAGTATTGCTAGCGAAAGTTGGAGGGGAAACTGAAAAACAAATATATAAAATTGATGATAAAGTAATGAGATTTGATTTAACTGTTCCACTTGCAAAATATGTAGTATTAAATTATGGTAATTTGTCTTTTCCTTTTAGAAGATACCAAATAGGAAAAGTATATAGAGGGGAAAGAGCTCAAAAGGGACGATTTAGAGAGTTTTATCAAGCTGATATAGATATAATAGGCGATAGTGAATTATCAATCTATAATGATGCTGAAATACCTTATATTATATATAAAATATTTAAAGAATTAAATATTGGAGAATTTAAAATAAAAATTAACAATAGGAAATTGTTAAATGGATATTTTGAATATCTTGAAATAAGTGATAAAGTTTCTATTATAATGAATATAATAGATAAGTTAAGAAAAATTGGAGTATCAGAAGTTACTAAAGAACTTATTAGTATTGGAATAAAAGAGGAAAAAATCAAAAATATTATAGCGTTCATTTCAATGAATGCTGATATTGAAATATTAAAAAAATTTAAATTGAATATTGATAACAAGAATTTTTCTGAAGGTGTAAATGAATTGGATCAAGTATTAAAATATTCAAATAATTTGGGATTAGATAAGAAGTATATAGAAATTGATTTAACAATTTCAAGAGGTTTAGATTACTATACAGGAACAGTATATGAAACATATTTAAATGATTATCCAAATATAGGTAGTATATGTTCTGGAGGAAGATATGATAATTTAGCGAGTTATTATACTGACAAAGTATTGCCCGGAGTTGGAATTTCTATTGGAGTAACAAGATTATTTGATCAATTATTAGAACTTAATTTGATTAAAGACGAAGAAATATTTGTTTCCGATATATTAATTATACCTATGACTGATAATTATGAATATATATCTAAATGCTATAAAGAAGTTCAAAAAAACAAAAAGAAAGTTCAAGTATTTTTTGAAAAAAGAAGTATAAAAAGTATTATTAATTATGCATTATCCTTAAATATTAAAAAAGTAATGTTTATTGGAGATGATGAAGCGAATAATGAAAGTGTTACTATTAAAGACTTAGATAAAGGTGAACAAAAAACAATAAAAATTAATGAAATGAAGAGGTATTTATGAATAAAATATATATAAAAGATATTAAAAACTATTTTAATAAAGAAATCAATTTAGATGCATGGGTAGACAATATAAGAGATTTACAATATGTTCAATTTGTAATATTAAGAGATTCAACAGGTAAAGTACAAATGACTATTGAAAAAAACGAAAACAATTTAAGTTTAAACAACCTAATTAGTTCATTATCTTTAGAAAGCACTTTATCAATTGATTGTAAAGTGTTAGAAAATGAAAAAGTAAAATTAAATGGTGTTGAATTAATTCCATCTAATATTTTAATTACATCTTTATCTTTACCTGAACTTCCAATTGATATAAAAAATAAAGATAAATCTTTAAGAGAGACAAGATTAGACTATAGGTTTTTGGATTTAAGAAGAGAAGATAATAACTTGTTATTTAAATGTCAAACATATATAGAAGCAATGATGAGAGAATATTGGGTAAATAATGATTTTATTGAAATACATACTCCAAAAATTAGTGCTTCATCTGCAGAATCTGGTGCTGAAATGTTTAGATTAGATTATTTCGGTCAAAAAGCATGTTTATCACAATCTCCTCAATTTTATAAACAGATGACTATGGCTTCTGGGTTTGAAAAAGTATTTGAAATAGCGCCTGTTTTTAGAGCAGAAAATTCTCATACCAGTTACCATGCAACAGAAATATTGATGATAGATTCTGAAATTTCTTGGATAAAAAGTGTAGATGATGTAATGGATATGGAAGAAGAATGGACTAGATATTACATGACCAAATTAAAAGAAAAATATGGCGAAGAAATAAAAAAGGTATTTAATGTAGAAGTAACAGATGCAAAAAGTAAATTTCCTAGAATAAATTTTTACGATGCTAAAAAAATATTAAAAGAAGAGTATAATTATGTTGGAGTTGTTACAGAAGACTTTGAAAGAAAAGAAGAAGAATTAATGTGCGAATATGCAAAGAAAAAATATAATAGTGAATTTATCTTCATTACTAATTTTCCTTATTCAGCTAGAAGTTTTTATGTAATGAAAGATGAAAATGGAGTTACTCAAACATTTGATTTATTATTTAAGGGTGTAGAAATTACAAGTGGTGCTCAAAGAGAACATAGATATGATAATTTGATTGAAAATATTAAAGAGAAAAACATGAACCCCGATGATTTAAGTTTTTATACAGAATTTTTCAAATATGGATGCCCACCCCATGGAGGATTTGGATTTGGATTAGCTAGATTAATAATGAAAATATTTGAAATAGATAATATAAGAGAAGCTACTTTAATTTATAGAGGTCCTACTAGATTAAAGCCATAAAAAAACATGTAAACACATGTTTTTTTATTGAAATAATATATTTATAATGCTATTATTAATACATATAATAGAGGGTAGCATGAATGTAGAAATTGATTTTTTTGATAAATTGATAAATAAATCAAGTGAAATAGATAATATGCTATCTATCTCCTTAAATGAACTTGATGATGTTATATATAGAGATTTAGATAGTAGGGTATCAACAATTTCTATAAATGAATATCTTCATGATATAAGATCAAACATTAACAACTTAAAAAACAATGTTTCTAAAATAAAGAACAATAATCAATTCTCATATAATATATGGATGGATGGATTAAATGATATACCAAGTGAAATAAATATGTTAACAGATAAAGATGGAGTTCCATGGGCAATAAAAAACTTAAAAGTATTAGAAAATGAAGAAACTGGAACAAGCTATAATGCAATGGTTGAAAACACACTAAAAGAATTACAAGATAGGATAAAAGGAATAGATAAAACAATAGATGAAAAATACTCTGTTCTTAACGAATATAAACTTGGAGATAATATGTCATTATATGGATTATTAGGTATATATAATCCTATGATTGATCCCGCGAATATGTATAACATAACAATAACAGAAGACGGTAGAATAAGTGTAATGGGTTTCCAAAATATAGAAGGTATATACAGTGTACTAACTAGTGTGCTTAGTTCTTTAGAAAATTTAAAAACATTTGATAATTCTACAGAGTTTTATCAATTAGAAATGTCAAGAATAAAAAGTTTAACAGGAACAGAAAATATAGATTTACTAATTACACATGTCAAAGAATATCTAAATCAAATATCACAAATATATGAAGAACATGATAAATTGATTAATGAAAGAGCACAGATACTTTCAATTTTGTATGATAAAAAAATATATGATATGGTAAGACCATTTGAAACAGTAATAAACAATAAAGATTTTGAAGAATATTCAAAAGAAATACTGTTTAAAGATAATTATATATGTTTAACAGATAAAGATATAGAAGTATACAATATGCTTCCAGATTATATAAAGAAAATGCATCCATTAGAAGAAGGAAATTATGTAAGTGCATTATTATTTAATTTTATAAATTATGAAACAGAAGATGGAATACAAGTAAATCCATTCTTTTCAAAGGACGAATACATATCAATAAGATTTCAAGATTTGGAATATTTAAATGAAGAACAAAAGAAAATATTTTATTATCAATATAGAAAAAATGGAGTTCAAAGTGCAAATGATTATTTGGTAGCACTAGAGGATTATTTAAATAGAGCAAAAGGATATGAATCATACAAAAATTATAGAAATTATATGATATCAGATGCAACAGGAGTACAAAAGTTTTTTGTATCTTTTGGAAAAGGTTTGGAAGATGGATTTGAAGGTTCAATTGAGGGATTTATAAATGCATTTTATTCAGATGGAATAAAATCAGTTAATCAATATGAACAAATGTATATATTAAATTTTCTAGCAACAGAGTATACAGAAGAAGGATTGGAAGAACAATTAAATGCATTTAAAGAAGGAAAAATAAGAGAAGAAGACTACAATAATTATAAAACAATTTATGATAAGGTAAACGAATCAGAAGAAATACAAGGTATAAGGAAAATACTATATAAAGGGTCATATCAAGTAGGAACAGGAATAGGATATATGGCACCAGCAATAGCATTAAATGTATCAGTTCCAGGATTAGGAACAGGATACTTATTTTTATCACAATTTGGAAGCAAAGTAGAACAATCAAATCAAACATATGGAGAACTAACTACAATGGCATATGCTAATTCGTTTTTATCAGCATTAGCATCAACAGCATTAGAAAGGTTAGGAGGATTACCAGGATTTGCAGATGAAGGTGCAGGAATATTAAAGAATATATTTAATGAAGGTTGGACAGAATTTGTACAACAATATGTAGATAGAGGATTTGAATCAGTACATTATAAAACAAAGTACAATATAGAAGAAGTAACATTAGAGGCATTAGAATCGGCAATATTAGGATTTATAACAGCAGGAGTAATGGATATAGGACCTAAAGCAATAACTGGAACAGCAATGGTACTAAATGTAATGGGACAAGAAGTAAAACTTAATTTTCAACAAATGTTAAAGTTATATGATACTTATAAAGCAGAAGATCCATCTATTAGAAGTCAAAAATTAATTGAACTTGGTTATGAATTAGGAATTGCAAAAGATGTTGGTTTTTTTAATTTTCTTTTTAATAAGTCTAATCATTTGACTAAAAAAGAAAAGGAAACATATGAATCAATTACTAATTTGATATCAGATATTAATTTGGAAAACTATTCCACATCTGAACTTGAAAAGCTTATGAATAGATTTGTACTTGAACAACTTAAATTATTAGTAAAATTGAACCCTAATAATGTAAATAGAATTATAGAATTTGGAGATGTTGAACATCTCGCTACTTTGTTATTAGATGGGACAATTGATTATGAGAAAAACAAGTATATTTATCAACAAAGATTTAAAACAATGACTAATACTGAGTTTTTAAGATTTTTAAAAAAAAGCATGAACGGAGATTTTGGAGTTGATCAAGGCATAGTAAGACATGTGAACTTGTTTTATTTTAAGAATTCAAAAAAGAAATCAAAATTTATGAAATTAATTGATTTAAAAGGGTATGAAGACTATTTAATAAATAATAAAAAAATAGATAAAGCTAGTGTTACTAATCTAATAAATAGTATAGTATCAGATGATGTATTTTATAATCAAGAATTAGAATATTTAATGGATTATTTAATGAGTAAGGGAATAAAACCTAAAAAATATAATATAATAATGAATAATTTTGAAAGAATTAAAAAAGTCGAGTTTGATTATGCGATAGATAAGCTAATTAATATGGGTTTTAATACTATTGAAGCACATAAAATATTGGGATCAATGGATACTGTAATGGGATTATGTTCATACGCTAACATTGCAAATGCTATAACGTTACATTTTAAAAATGATATTGAGGGATTTAAGGCTAATTTTGGTTATGATATGGTGAAGCAATATAAACCAAATGAAAAAAAACCAAATATTTATAGATTGAATAGTATAGAATTATTATTAGATATGTTTTTATTTTTTAATAGTGATATTTCTGGTGATACTATTTCAAGAGGCAATCCTATTTTTTCTTTATCAGGCTCCAAACCAAAAATAATAGATCAATTTTCTAAAAATAATATTAGGGGATTGAGTTTTTCAAATGGTGAAATAGATAAAGACTTAATAAATTCTTTTTTTGCATATCATAATAGTTTATTACAAATTGATTATTATAGTTTTTCTCCTTCTTCCACTTTATCTACTAGATACGATCCTTTGAAATTATATGAAACCGATACTATCGTTGAAAGATTGAAGAAATCTTTGGAAATGGGTAATCTTTTATCTTTAGGAATTAATAGAATTAAAAATTTTCCAATTAATTTTAATTTGTTACATGGAAAAAAATACCTATCAACATTGGAATGGAGCGAAGGTTCAAGCCATGCTGTACAAGTAATAGGTATAAAAGACGATAATTTGATAGTTTCATCTTGGGGTAAAGAATTATATATTCCTATATCAGAATTGTTTTTCGAAGAAATAATAGAAAATATTGGTCCAAATGGTGATATAATAAAATCAAGACCAGTATTTGGAATTAATGGACTTACCATTCCAAATACTTACAGTTTTCATAGAATAGTACCAAAAAATGCAAATATGAATTTATTATGGATTGAGGAAATATTATGAAGAAAGAATTAACTATAAATGAAAATAATTTAAATACAAGATTACCTAATAGAGATGGTGATTATTTTAATAGTTTATCTCTTTCAGAAAAAGAAGACTATATTACTATTTATAAAACTTGTACAAAATTATTAATTGAATATTTAAGAAATAAGTGCAATATAGATGAATATGAAGAAATTATGTTAGATAATAAGATTAAACCTATTGATGAAAGCGAAATGGATATATATCAGTATTTATCAAGCAGTGAATTAAAATATTTATATATAAGAAATAATTTGAACATTGGACTATTAGATAATAATGATAAAGAATTATTATTAAGTTTAAATAAAGAATCAATTTCAAATGAAAAAAATATGATTTTTCTTGAAAATATTTATGATAAATTAATAAATAATCAAATAAATGATGAAAGTCATACCATATTGGGGCCAAACTCTTCAAATTTTATTGTTCCGGTTAACACATTAGTACTTGGATTTAGATATGATGAATATAATAAAAGATCTAATCAAACAGATGAAGAATGGTCACAAGAGAGAGAAAAAATTGAAGGATCTAATGAATTATTATTTTATTATATGAAAAAAACATGTGAAAACATAATTCATAAACCAATTGAAATAATTAAATATGATGAATTTAGTATTAATAAAAAAGATGAACTAAAAGACATAGTTATTTCAAAATAATTATATGTTATAGTTAAGATTAAAGCCATAAAAAAACATGTAAACACATGTTTTTTTATTGAAATAATATA
>CAZSTI010000007.1:0-41000 GCA_964609995.1 uncultured Muribaculaceae bacterium | reverse complement strand
ATTCTGGAGAATAAAATGCTTCTTCTACATTTCCATATGGATCTCTTACATACATACCAAAGAAACTCATTCCATATACTTCTCCATAAGTTGTAACCGATTCATTGGTCGCAATATTTATGTTTTTACCATCTAGTGCATATAATCTATTATCTACATTTTTCGTAATTATTCCATCTTCAATTGTAACTCCAGCCTTTGTTTCTACCTCCGATATGTCAACCAAACTAGAAAATTTCTTCAATAAATTCGTTCCAGTCTCTAAATAAAGAGTCGAATTATTTTTTAGTTTCAATTCGTCTATTCTACTTATAGTAAATAATACGCTTGAATATTCGTTTGTTCTATCTGTTGCACCATAAAGTTCAACATATGAATTATCTAATGTTACCACGTTAGCTCTTTGAATAGATACATTTCTTTTGTGATTATCTTCATCTCCGTAATTTTCCAATGTAATATAACTATATCCAGATGTTGATGAAGCATTCCCACTTCCAAATAAAGAACCTAAAATCGATACTGTATGAGTATCTCCTTCCCTTATTAATATATCAATGCCGACAGTTACGCTTATAAATGAGAAGTCATATTCTTCACTACCACTTGCATTTGCTTCTCCTCCACCAAATACAGTTCCAGCAATATAAATATCGTCTTCAATCAGAGTGGGATCAAATATTCCGGATCCAATATTTAAATCAACGGTTCCATAGACAACAGATGTATTTGCTCCACCATAGACATTTCCACCAATAGTGGCTCCAGCAATATTTACAATACTTGATGAATTATTTGATAATGCAGTACCTGTCGCTGCCGCATTTCCACCACCAAATACATGGTCTCCAATTTCTGTTTCTCCTTCAATACTTAAAGAGGTGTTTCCATATACTATTGCGGTTTCTCCCTTTCCTCCGGCATAAACACTTTCTCCTATTATAGAATCCGTAATCTTAACTTGGGTGTTTCCTATTGTCTCTCCATCTTTTCCACCGCCATATATCTCTCCAGATACATTTGAATCGACTATTTCCAAAATAGCGTCTCCCGACAATTCCGCTTGATTTCCTCCTCCATATATGTTTCCAATCGTTCCTCCAGTTGTATTAATATTTGAATCGATTGTTTCTCCACCCATGTTGTTTCCACCATATAGAGCTCCAATTGATGGATTGTTTTCTGTATATATAAATGTTTCAGTTACAGTTCCGCTTTGATTTGATCCACCAAATAGATTTAATATGCTTCCACCATAAATATCTACATTTGATGTAGTAACATCAGCAGCGCTTCCTCCACCAAATACATTAGTAATTTGATCAGACGAATTATTAATAACAATATTTGTTGTTGTTGTATTTGCTTGATTTCCTCCTCCAGTAATATTGTCTATATACCCATTATCTATGTTAATATTTGTTGTTGTTGTAGAACCTCCTAAATTGTTTCCACCATATATATTAGTTATTGTTCCAGAATTAATATCAATAAATGACTCTAAAACTGTTCCAGCTAAATTTGATCCTCCATATATAGTTGTTATATTTCCATTTAATACATTAATATTTGAATTTACCGTAACATTAGCGTCTTCTCCACCACCATAAACACTTGTAATAGTATTTGATGAATTAATGTCAATATTTGTGGTACCGGTGTCAGCAAGTTTTCCTCCACCATATACATTTGTTAATGTTCCTCCTAATACATCAATATTAGAAGTTGTAGTAGTTCCTCCTGCATTATTTCCTCCATAAACATTTGTTGCAGTTCCAGAGGTTATTTCTATATTTGATTGCGGAACTATTCCACTTTGATTTGAGCCCCCAAACAAATTTGTTATAGTACTTCCACTTAAGGTAACATTTGTAGAAGTTGTGACATCTGCACTTTCACCCCCACCATATACGTTCGATATGGTTGTTCCATTTAAGGTTACATTTGTTGTTCCAGTTGTTGCAAGTTTCCCTCCACTATAAATAGTAGTAAGTGTACCACCATTTACCGTTATATTTGATGTTGTTGTTATTCCTCCAATATTATTTCCTCCATATACAGTATCGCAAGTACCGCTAGTAAGGGTAATGTTTGATGTTGTAACATCTCCACTTTGATTTGAGCCTCCAAATATGTTATCTACTGTTGACCCTTGCAAATATATATTTGTGACATTTGCTTGAACTTGATTTCCTCCACCATATACATCAGTAACTACTCCTGAATTTAAATATATTGATGAATTCCCTAAAAGAGTTCCCACAATATCATTTCCTCCAAATACTTCAGGAATAGTCCCACCATTTACAGTTACGGATATATCGCCTGCCACATAAGGATTATACCCACTAGCTCCTTTGCTACCTCCAAAAACCGAACCTAAAATGTCTATATCTTCTATAATAATAGTTATATCTTTGTTTGATAATGTTGGACTCTGATTAGTTGTATGTATACTACCATATGCACTTCCGCCATATAAATCGTTTGTAATAATAGGTGCGGATTCACTTGTTCCAACATTTATAGTAATATCATCTCTTACATAAGTTCCATAATTAGAAGAACTTACATATCCTCCTCTTCCTCCACCATAAATTGAATCTAAGAATGTTCCTCCATTAATATCCAAATTAACGCTTCCATAAATAGTTCCTAAAGCATTGCTTCCTCCATATAAAGATTCTCCAATCTCTCCTCCGTTTACAGTTATATTAATTGTAGATGTTATAGATGAATTTCCGGCACCATTATTATTTCCACCACCATAAACAGAGCCTTGAATAGAGCCTCCATTTACAGTTATATTTGTTGTTGTTGTTGTAGAACCACCAGATATTCCTACTGCTCCAAAGTTTCCTCCACCATATACATTTCTGTTTATTGTCACACTATCTCCAACAATAATATTTGAATTGCTAGATGAACCAATTGAAGGATATCCACTCCTTCCATTCCCTATTCCAAAAACCGAACCAGCTTCAGCTCCGTATATAGTTTCGTTATTATTTACATTATATTCGCTACCTATAATAGCATTTCCTCCAATATATAAAAACGAATCCCCAATTACCGTTCCATCAGTCGATGCTCCTTGATATCCGTTTGATCCTCCAAAAACACTGTAATTAACAATTCCACCAGTTACCTGTATCAACCTATTACCATACGTTGCAGAAGTTCCGGCTCCGCCAATTATGACGTCAACTTCTCCTCCAACCATTGAAATATATGCATCGTTATAATTTTGCATAGATGAGTCTGATAGAGGTCCTCCAATTAGATTATATATTGTTCCACCTTCTATTTTGGCCGCTCTTGCAGCATAATGGGTTCCGCCTTGCCTTCCTCCTACGTATATTCCTGTTGTATAATCGTATTCGCCATATCCGAAATCACCGCTTTTTACTATCAAATCCACAATCTTAGCTGAATTTGAAGAAGCATATACTCTGCCTCCCCAAGTCCCAGATGCGCAATAATAAAGTTGCAAATTAGAATTATTTAATGTAGCTCTGTCATAATCATTGCCATAAATACCTTTAGATTCAATATAGTTTGTGTACGATGTTCCAACACTACCATTACCTAAAGAAAAAGAAGAATATCTGCCAGATTCAATAATCAACCTGTACTTTCTAGGATTACCACTACTACCTATAGAGTTATTTCCTCCGCCTAAAATAGTAGAAAAATTTACATAATTTCCGTACCTGGTTATTCCTCTTCCTATTCTAACATTAAACCAGTTTCCATAAATAAATCTTGTATTACTTGTACCACTAGCGGGTGCAGTGTTATTAACGCTTGTAGTCGTTCTAATATATACATTTTCAATATTTGTATCGTTATACATTCTAACAACTAATGAAGCAACATTCCAATAATAACTTGGTCTATAATCTGTTCCATTATGAACACTCGTTAAGGTAAAGGGCTTATTTTGCGAACTTCCCCAAACCGATGAGTATGTTGCATTAAGTACAATTATATTAGTATCTCTAGTGGCAAAATAATAATATGTTTCCAGCGGATCTAATATTTCTGGAGATCCAAAAGAATCATAATAATCTATTAATTCATAAAGAGTACATCCACCACCACTGCCACAATTCCCGCTTTGTTCAACCCCATATACATTATAATACCCCGCAATAGAGGTTCCATAAGTAATTACTACCTGTCTAAAAAAACCTGCCATATTGTAACTAGAATTAAAACCATTAGGATAAGAAATAACATAAGTTGGTCCGGGTATTGTACCATTGTTAACTAATACCATAACCCCACCCAACAATTCATAATATGTTGAAAGGGGATCAAATGGTTCGGTTATTATTAATTGATAATAAGTACACCCTCCCCATTGTCGGCATGTACAGTTCGACTGATAAACACCATTATAATCATAGTATCCTGTACAGCTTTGATTTCTAGATATCAAAACTTGATGAAAATACCCAGCCATATCGTATGGCACCCATTCTTCTCTATACACTTCTATGTAAGTCATTTGTTTTGAACTCAACGCATTAAAAGCTGTAGCCCACGAACTACCAGAAAGTGTTGCAACTTTCGCATTAACCCAAGACGCATTGAATTCAATATCTAAATATTCTGGATATCCTTCATCATATGTAATTGGTACTTTTGCATATCTAATATAATAGTCATCATTATAGCTTAACTCTACTCCCTCGTAATCAGTATACCATCCATTAAAGCCTTTATCGGTTGGTCTGTCAGTAAAAGGATTTTCAATTAATTCTATTACTATATAATCGTCAGTAAATGTTAATGGCGTGCCATTATCATTTACTGGATAAAACTTATTATATTCGAAGGTATCTTGAGTTTCTGTTAATGAGACATATCCCTTAAAATTTGTATTCAAATCAGTTGAATAATACGTAACTTTTGTATCCACTAACTTTGAATCTGGATAAATATTTTGATCTGATCCACTTGGAAGAAGTCCATTGGAACTTTCAGTATAGTTTAATCCTTTATAGTAATAATAATCTCTAGTTCTATCATCTACCAATAGAACATTGCTATATACTCCACTTAAATCTTGATCTATATCTATAACATATGGTGAATTTAAATCTCCTAAGGTTAAAACAAATCTAACAGCAAACGCTATTATAATTAAAAAGAAAGCTGATAATATAAATATATTTATATAAGCTTTATTTAATCTTTTCATTTTAACCTCCTTTTATTATGATTGTTCTGCTATAAAGTGTAAATCTATGGATACATTTGAAGATGCTGCATTATTTTCACAATCTACATCTTGACCTTCTATCCAAACATAAACCCTTACTTTTGTCACTCCGGTTCCAATTTCAAATATTTTATTAGTTGATTCGTTATTTCTTATAGTATAAATGTCTATTGGTACTTTTGCAAAAAAGTTCGGATAATAATTTGAGTTTGCTTCTTTTGCTTTTACGTTGTTACTCTTATTAAAATTATTAATTATTCCATGATATTCTATTCTTGATGCATTGTTTTCCTGTGTATTTATATTATATAAATCCCTTGCATGTTCTACACCATTTAATGTATGCGTGTCATAATTTGGTTCCCAAATATAAGCTTTTGTTGAGTTTTTTAAATTTTGAATTGCACTTATAGAATTATTGTTTTCTACACTCCCTTGATTTAATAATGCCACTCTAAATGCATTAGTAATTCCTCTACCTTCTCCATCAATAATGCTTATTTTTGATGAAGAATCCAACTTTAATATTCTTTTATAGGTTGTTTTTAAAAACAAATCAAATACAACAAAATCAGCGTCAGGATCATATCCAAAAGATTTTTTTTCAATACTTCGTTGAGAATATAAATAATAATCACCATCAAGTCCTTGTGAAGATTCTCCATAATATATTTTTAATAATCCATTTTCAATTTGACCTCCACTCGATACGGGTCTAATGGAATCAGGTATTTGATTTAGGTTGTTGGGATATGTTTCGTTAGCATCATAAAGATCAACCATTCCCAGTACTCCCTTCCATGTTTTTCCATCAGCAGATATTTCCAAACCACCTTTAGATACGATTTGAATATCAAATGTATTAATTTCAAATATTCTATTTGCAGACAACCACGCAAAAGTGGTTGTAGATAATAATAGCGCTGTTAAAAACAACCACAAAAACATAATATATTGTTTATTCTTCATATATTATCTCCCTTTTAAGTCTATATGGCTTTCGATGATTCTCATACTAATTTTTATTTCTCCACCAATTAAATGATCTAAGCAATCGGGATCATCACCTTCTAGCCATATTACTATGGTATATTTATCCTTTTCACCAACTTTTAAACCTTTTCTTTGTTCAATAATGGCTTGCTCATCAGAATAAAACGGAATTGTATCTTTTTCCTCTTTTTTAGTAACATCATTTAATTTAGCATAAACAAATCTTTCTTTATTTTGAATTATCATTATTCTTATGGCATCATCGATATTTTTTATTACATCTTCGATTACCAACTCATACCAATAATCCGCTGGTTTTTCACCATTATTTTCTAAATAAAAAGTATAAGCAATATAATTCTCACCATTATGAGAACCACCTTTGTGATTATCAATGTCTTTTGGTAACCAATTTATTGAAATATTATCCATAAACTCTAATCCTTTAGCATAAAATTTCAATCTATCGTGTTTTAATTCTTCTTCATCAAACATTTTTAAACCACTCTTAAGCGCAAAATTCGGATCTAACGTTATAACAAAATCTCCTCCTCTATAAACAAGTGATAGAACCGAAAATACTATTAATAAAAACAGGAACAAAATAATAATTAAAATAATTAATTTCTTTATTCTTTTTTCTCTTTTTTTTATACGTTTTGCTGTAACTTTTACAGTACCAACTGTCATATATAACTCCTATATTCTATACTAATTAAGAATACCACAAATTGCATGTTTTTTCAACAAAACAAATATATATATTTAATAATATTTATATATTAATATTGTAAACATAGTGTACAATTTGATTTTTTCAATCAATTTTACATCAATAAATGTGTTAACATTTAGTTAAGAAAAGAGGGGAAGCTATGTATAATTTAAATAAATTTAAACTAATTATTGCTTGTTTATCTCTTTTTCTATTGATTACTTTCGTGCAAGATACATACGCTAAATATAATACTCAAGCAACCGGAGACGCAAACGTAAATATATCAAGATGGCAAATTAGCATAAATAATCAAGATATTATTTCGGATTCTTTTATAACTAATGTAATAACGCCAACTATAATAAGCAATCAACACGTAAAAAGCGGTACTATGGCACCACTTTCCGAAGGATATTTTGATTTATTAATTGATTACACAAATGTAGATGTTTCTTTTTCTTATGAAGTATCTACAGAAATTAGTTTATCTAGTAGCGTGACTGACTTACAAGTTACTGGTTATTCCGAAAATGGTGGTTCTGTAATTCCTTTATCTGGTTCAATGGATATAAATGGTTCGGTATTATTAAGTAATCCACTAAGAACAAAAACATTAAGAATTTATATGACTTGGGACGATTCTTTAACAGAAACAATGAATAACAGTGATGATACTATGGCTTCTATTAATCTTGGAAAAGCTATTTTAACCGTTAATTTAGGTTTCACTCAAATTACTAATTAATTTGATTTGCATGAAGTTTTACAACTATTACTATTTGAGTTTCTGCTGGATATAATTCTTTAAAAGTATACGAATCATGACCCCATTGTGTATCTTCGGCATCATCTCCACCTTCATATGCCCAATTAGCTGTAACAACGAAATCAGAGCTTCCATTTAATGGAGGTAATTCTGTTTCAGTTAAGGAAAATTCAATTAAAAAAGGATAATCACTTAAAAGCATATTTTCTAAAACCGAACTAGAGTAAGTTGGAGATGAGTATGTATCTGATAATATTTTAATTTCAATTATTTCATATGACAGAGATGCTGATGTATCTCCATAGTTTACTACATTTATAAAATTGGAATATTCTGGCATTCCGGGATACAAATCATCAAGTTCAAACTCTATTTGCTCAATAATTTCCTCTCCACTTTCAAATTCAATTCTCCAAGCTTTAACATAAGTTGAAATGGTATTAGAAATGGTATTAGAATAAACAAACCACGCAAAAGTATTGAAAGTTAACATTATTCCTAATAACAGCATAACTTTCAATCGCATACTTTTTTTTAGTATTTTTATTGCGT
The DNA here is from genome assembly GCA_964609995.1 of uncultured Muribaculaceae bacterium. Classification (GTDB taxonomy): domain Bacteria; phylum Bacillota_I; class Bacilli_A; order RF39; family UBA660; genus JAAYGD01. The sequence goes on along the minus strand of CAZSTI010000007.1, from coordinate 32,741 downwards.
CTTTATTCTTTTCCATCTTCTTCTATTAATACCTCTTTTTCTTTAAACTTATCAATAATTTCTAAGAAAATCAATATTGCAACAGGTAATACTATTAATAAATAAAAACCAATTGGATTATTTATTATTTTATTTATAAAACTTAATATTTTAGACCTAAAAATTACTTTCCCAAATAATTGATCTTCATAAATTAATGGATCTTCTGTTGGATTTGCAATACCTTTAGTTTTAAAAGAAATTTTGTTTTCTTCTTTAAGAATATCAATAATTCTATGAGTAATTATTTTATTTTGAAAATCTCCCTCTTTCCCCATATAAACTACGTCATCCCCAATTTCTAAAGAATTAGTTTTTACTTCTCTAACAAAGATAATATCCAGTACTTTATATTCTGGTTCCATACTTCCTGTTGCAACAGTAAATATTCTATATCCGAATACAGCTACATTATTATTAAAAACTCTTTGTATTATAATAACTCCAATAACTAATATAATAAAAATCGAAATAATCGTCTTTATTGTTTTCCAAGTATATCTAAATATTTTATTATTTGTTATTCTTTGCATTTTTACCTCTTATTCTTAAATTTACAATCGACTTAGTATATTCATTAATCGCCATTTTAAATATTTTTGCAATTTCTTTTTCATCTGCCAACGTTTGATTCTTAATCATCTTGTATTGTTCTGATATAGCTTGATTAAGTTCTTTTTTAGAAATATTTTCACTAGATAATACTAGTTTTTGAATTAAATTATTAATTAATACTTTTGATACTTTTTTTTGTTTTTCTTCCTCATCATCATCTTTTTCAATAGTATTAACAACAAGATAATTTAGCATAAAAGTTTCATCCATTAGTTTCTTTAATTCTTCATCATTGTTTAAAACATTATTCCCAGAATCTATCTTTGTTTCATCTTCAGCGTTTTCTTGAATGAAATTCCATAATCTAACAGCAAATTGAAAATTAGTGTTTTTTAATATTAAATTTGTTTTCTTAATCGGGGACATTATAAGACTAATTCTTAATTTGTCTATTGTTTTATACAAATCAGTATTCATTAAATCTCTTACTCTCATCTCAAGTTTTTCTATTCTTTTTTCGATACTATTCTCATCAGAATCGTTTTTTTCTAGTGCTGATTTGTACATTACATTAATACTTACGTTTTCTTTCCCTACTTTTGATTTTCCTTGATAACTCATCAATTTGTCGCTTTTATCTTTAAAACCTAAATTCATTTTTTTCTTTTTCATGTCTATATATGTTCGCATATTTCTAATCAAACTATATATAAACCTATTTTCATAAGTATTGTAGTTTTCTTCTTTATTAATGTTTAATATTTTTGAAGGTTTAACATCTCCTGTCTCTAAATCAAATTCTTGTATCAAGTTGGTATTCCTTGATAAATGTTTAATACTATCTACTGTTATTCTCCTAGCCAACTCTATTTTTACAACTTCTTCTTCATTCATAATAAATCTATTTGGATTTCTTAAAATATTGTCCAAATATCTTATTGTCTCTTCCATTAATGTAATCCATTTATCATCAACAATATTTCTTTCAAAATTATGTGTTAATTCCATAGAAGTGTCCGCTGTTTTCAAAAAATCTTTCTTTTTTTTATCGTTAGAATTATTATATAATTCAAATACTTTTAACTCATCCATAGCATTCACCCGTTATGTATTCTTCTTAAGTCTTAATAGATATTCAATACATTCTTTCATTTTTCCTTTTCCAAAAGTTGTATCCAAAAACTCGATATATCCATCAACTTCATCTCTAATATATGATATATTTAATTGTTCAAATTTTCTCAATATTTTTCTAGCAATAAAATAATCAACACCATCAAGTTCATCTCCACCACAAGCCATATAAACTGGAACGAATTTTTTCATATGACTTACAATACGGTTACCAAATGCAATTCTAAAATGTTGTATTACATAATCATCCATTTGTTCTATTTTGTCTAAAGTATCTTGAGATACACTATAAGTACTCATGGCTTCTTCAAATAGACCATTTAAATATTTATAGTTGATTTTTTGTGCCAATACCTCTCTTGGTTTAAATATTTGACCTTTTTCATTAATATCTATAGGCATTGCTCTATCGTATACCTTATCGGTAACCATAAATGTAGAGTCGTCATTATTGATTGTACCAATATACCATACATTAGGAACAATTTTTAATTTTCCATTTTTTATTTTTTTTGGATCACTATCCCAAGCACTCGCAACTAATTCGATAATCCATTCATCCTTATTGGGCATTTCCAGAATAGATAACATTTCCGCAAAGTAGTACTCAACTCTCGATATATTCATTTCATCTAGAATTACAGTATAAACATCATCAGTATATCCTGCTTTATAAATTTCTTTTAATACATCGGTTTCATTAAATTTCTTAGTAAATTCATTGAAATATCCAAATACTTCTGTTCTATCTCTCCATGATGGTTGTACTGAAGCTACACATGAGTCGTTACTCAAAAACTTTCCCCAAGCATAAGCCAAAGAAGTTTTTCCTGTTCCAGAAATACCTTGTAATATAATTAACTTTGTAGATGCTAAAGCAGAAATAAACAATCTAATCATCTCTTCTTTATAAAACAATCCCAATTGACCGGCAGCAAAATTCCTAAACATATCAACTAATTCTACTAAAGTAAATGAATTTCCGTAATCTTCAGCCGTATAATTTAAATATTGCTTATCAATAGAATGCAATTTAGAGAATCTAATGTTTTCGTCAGATAACTCTTCTTCACCTTCTTTAGTTTCTCCCTCTTTTTCTGGTTCAATTGTTGGTGATTCATCTGGTTTAAGACCTAATTGCGAAACTTTCATCGCTAGTATTTCGTCTTTTTCTTTCATAAGATTAACAACCTGATTATTTAATTCAGCTAATTCTTCTAATAAAGTTTCTTGTTCTACTAAAGTTTTTCTTAATCTTATATATTTTTTTACTAAAATTACTAATAAAAATATAATGCCCGCAACTATTGTAACCATTATCAATATTGCTAGACCAACAAAAACCCATTCCATCCCTGAAAAATCTTTTTTATAAAAACCAATAATAGATGAATATGACTTAAAATTAAAAGTCATACCAAAAGAAGCAATGATTGCTTTTACAACATGAACTAATCCACTAAAGAAAGTAGTTAGCATTTCAAATAGAAATCTGAAAAACGTTTCCATAATTGCTCCTTATATTATATGTTAATAATATTATTATACCTTTTTTCTACCAACAACTTGGTATCTTTTTTAACTAATATATATTTAAATATATATAGTAATTTAATATTATCTTCATCTTCAACAAACTCATCATTTAAAATTATTGCAAATTTAAATCCTTTTCTTATTTTTTCATATATTGATTCTTTTTCGTTTTTAAAATCTTTATAATCTAGTTTAATTATTATTTTTTCTCTTAACATATCGTTATCTAAAATACTAAACAACTTATTAGTTAATACCTTCTTAGCACTAACTCCACTTGGATATTTAACTAAATATTTATAATTAAAATTTCCTTTTATTACGTCTTTTAATACCTTTAAAGCTGTAAAAGAAAATTCTATTGCAGCTTTTCTTTGAGATATTTCACTAGATTTAAAAATTTTATCCACTATTGCGCTATTATAAACTGCAGGAAATTTTAAATTTTGATTAATTTGAACATCGTAAATATTATTTATATTAGTAAGCTCATAATTAAATTCGAATTTTTTATTATCTATTGTTTCAATGTAGTCTTTTTTCTTAATTAAATCTTCTTTTATGGTTTCAAATAGATCTATATTAAATTTCTTGTTTCTATTTATATTTAACCTATCTTTTCTAAAATTTTCTATTTCAGTTATTTTATCATTTATTGATTCGCATTCTATAACATTATCAAAATAGAAAATATATTCAAAAGATTCAATAGTAAAATCAACTTGATTAACATCTTCTTGTTTTTTCAAACTTTCAGATAAATTAACTAAGTTTTCTCTAATATTATTTGCAAAATCTTTTCCAGAAGATAAATACACATCATAATATCTTGAATTAATATAGACTTTTAACAATCTATTAACTATATTTTGGTTATAATGTTTGCCTAAAATCTTTTTCAAATATTTATTTATGCATATTTTAGAAAAATTTATATATTCATTAATAATATTATAATTCATAATTACCTCCTATAAAGTATAAGTTACATTTACTATTGGGCTTGGATTAACAAATGGATATGTATAATCTTCTGTTGCGTCAATTTTATAAAATCTTACAATCATACTTGATATTGCATCTATTTTAAATGATAATGCATTAACATAATTGTTACCTCCAATTACAGTTGTTGATATGTTTGTAATAGAATCACTTATATCACTTACATTATCATACAATATATCTATTGGTGGAAAACTTAAATTAACAATTGCAGATGCACAATTTTCTTTCTCAGATGAGGTTAGCATTAAATATGTTTCCAAATCTAATTTATCTCCAATACTATATGAACCAAAAGCTACCAAGACCTTATAATAATCCAAAGTATTAGTTACTTTTAACTCTAAATATGGACTATTCGCTTCATCGTATATTTCATATGATAAACCATAATTTCCTACAACTAGTTTAAACTTAGCGCTTAATTCCTTTTCATAGGGGTTATTAGATTCTGCAAATATTTCAATTTCAATATATTGTCCACCAACCAATGCAGTATTCGGGGTTGCCGTAATAGTAAAATAATCCGTTCCTGTTGTGCTATATATTACCCCACTACTTTTTGATGAATCACAATCAGCATTACTCGTACAATTATAAGTAATATCGTACGCAATATCATCAGTAGATTTAACTAAGTTGTTTTTTATGCTATCAACATTTATAACAATATCATAAGTATCAACGCCATTGTAGTTATTTATTACATAATTAGCTTGTACCTCTTTTAATTTATCACTATTAAAATAAAAATCTTGAGTTAAAAAATAGTTTTTCTTTGTTTCATCATAAACAAATCTACCTAGTGTTGACAAAAGAGTAGTAAATACTAACAAGACTATAAATAACAACAATTTGTTTTTGGCTATTTTTTTTATCATAGTTGTCACCTCATAAAATTAAATTTCTTAAACAAATTGTTTAATTGATATAAGAATATTAATGTAGTTGGTAATATAACAAAAAATAAATATCCAAAAGTTGAAGATAGAACATTTATTATGTATCCGATTAAAGGAATTGAAAAAGCATCTTCACCTTTTCCGATTACATAACTACTAGAAAGATATCTTCCATTTTCAAGTTCTATTGTTTTTTCGTTTTCGTTAATAATTTCAGTGTTTTTAATCTTACCTTCATTTATATTTCCGCTCATATTGTAAAAATTATAATATAAAATTAGATCTCCAGTCTCAAAATTTTTCGAATCTCTTTTAATAAAAATTAAAGAACCCTTGCTAAAGGAATCTAAATTTTTATTAGAAAAAACAATGTTTTCACCTAAAGAAGACACGCCAAAACGGTTATACATGAATAAATATAAAGTTAATATTATTACAAATAACAAGTATAAACACACTATTACCAATCCTACTATTTTATTCATATTTTCACCATAAAAAGTATAACATATATATCAACATTTTACAAACAATTACATTAAAATATTAATCCTTAGTTGGTTTGTTTTTCAAAACAAACATGTAAATAACATCCGATTTTACAATATAAAAACAAGCATAATTAGTTTCTTCATAAAACATAATTGGAGACATAAGGCTTTCCGCAAGATTTAACATCTCGTCAAACGATGTAATCGCAATAGGTTTTAACCCTTTTATATTAATCATATTATTAGTTTCTACTACCAATTCATTATAGTTTTTCTTTATTTCTTCTATTTTTTTATGAAATGACTTGTTTTTACTAAATGACATTATTCTGCTAATAGTAAATATTATTAAAAAAGATAATATAACAACAATAATAGAATACATCACTATTTTTCTTTGATTACTTTGAATTACACTTATATCATTTGATTGTATTATTTTTTCTTCGGTATCCTCTAATAATGTATCAACATTAAAAACTTGCTCAGTTAATGGCAAATATGCAACAATAGATTTATCATCATTTAATTTATAATTATTATTATAACCATTTATTTTTATGTCCATCTTTATTTCTAGTCTTGATAATATGGGTATCATAAAGTTTTCTTTAAATTTATTAACGGTTTCATTGAAAAAAATCCAATTTATATCAAAGTTTTCTTTTATGTTAAACTTGTCTCCGCCATTAATTATTTTGCTTTCCCCTTCATTAATTATAAATTTTTTCTTCCAAATAATTGGATTATTATATTTTTCGATTGGATTTTCATTATAATATCCGTGTATTGTTGCATACACTTTATAGGTATAATTTAAATCTATTTTTTCACTAGAAGCAAAATTGTATTCCATGGTCATATTAATTTTATCTGTGATAGAACTAATATATGTTTCTCCAGCCTTCAATATTTTTTCACTTACGAACTCATTATCATTTATGAATACTTTATAATCCACTTTTGTTGAATTTGAATATACCATATTGTTTTCATTATCCTTAATTTCCAATAACAAAGTTACAATATTATAAGAAGCATGCAAAAAAATAAAAGAAAAGACTATAAGTAAAACAATAAGAATACTTTTTTCTTTTTTTTCGCTCATTATATTCTGTCCCCTTCCCTTATTTTTATTCCTCTTGCACCTTCTAAAAATTCTCTTATCCATATAGTTGGATATCCAAGTTTTGGAATATATCCAATAAATTTTCCATTTATTTGATCCTCAAAAACTGGTTTTGAATCATTGGATTTATTATTATCTCCCTTAGTATAATAAATATTTCCTGTATTTGTTTTTTTAATGTTTATTACTCGATGAATTACATATACATCATCTATTCTATATTCTATTATATCATTTATTTTTACTTTTGAAATGTCTATTTTTTTAATTATTGCTATATCTCCCCTTTCAAAAAAAGGCGACATACTATTACTTAATATTACTATTGGAGAAATAGGTAACAATCTAGTAGTAAATAACAATATAAAAATTAAAAAAAGAAGAGCTAAAATTTTTCCTAAAATAGATTTTAAATCGTTTTTTTTATATATAGAAATCATACTTGATAAATTATATAATTTCTCAATTTTCAAAAAAGCAACAAAAGGAATAACTAAATCTACTATTACAATAACAAAAAATATATTAAACGGGAATACTGGAGTAACTAATTTTATAAACATAATAGGCAGTAAATATGCTAAACACGATTTATAACCCTCTCGATAGCATAAATATGTTAAAAAGACATTTAAAAATGCAGCAGGCAAAAATGATTTAATTGAAAATTCAATAATGTCGGCAAGTGTATTAGAATATATTTCAAAAGACGAAAAAGATATATCTGTAAGAATAAGTATTAATGTAATAATTATAAATATTTTCTTTTCACCTTTGTTAGATGATTTAATAATATAATCTCTAATAATTTCTCTACATATAATAAAAGGAATAAATACCCATATATTATTTAATATACCCAATAAAGTCCTATCATATGGTGATTTACTATATCCTATTATCAATCCCAAAGAATAATATAATATTATGTATATTAAAGAATACATTAATGAAATTTCTAAAATTGCTTTTTTATCAAAATTGTATGATTTTCTTTTATTTTTTGATAATAAAATGGTCATAAACATTAAAAAAAACCAAGACAAAGGTTTAATAATTACATTATACAATTTTCCAATATCAAACAAAAAAATAGGTAATAAAACCCCAATAATAAGGATAAACACTAACAATATGTATACCTCTTTATTCTTTTGCATACTTCCCTCTATACTATTATAACATTATAATAGAAAGATTGAGTAATACCATTTACAACATAACTCATAGTAATTCTTAAATTAGCTCGCGATTTATTGGTATTAGTAAAACTTACATTTAAAGAACCTTGTTCATTTGGTATCAAAATAGTCTTACTTAGTGATGAAGACAAATTTTTGATTTCGGTTCCCGAAATAATTTGAAATGAAGTAATTCCAGATGTAAGATTAAGATGATATTTATTTGTAAAATTAATAAATATTGATATATTGTATTTTTTTCCGGTTGTGCTTGCTCTAGAATAATAAACTGTAAGTTCATTTCCATTTAAAGTTTCACTTTGAAATGTTATGCTACTAGAAGGGTATGTACCATTTGTATATATACTTCCATTTGGTATTAAATTTATATCCAAATTGGGTCCAGAAATAATTGGCATGCTTGTTGCAGAACCCAAAATATTTAATGATTCACTTAACAAACTATAACCTACAGTTAAAGAAATAATAAAAACTATTATTATTGAAATATATACTATATTAATTTTAGAGCTTTTCCTTCTTTTCATCTGTTCTCCTTACAAAATAAAAAGCCACATTTTGTGGCTTTATACTTATATTTTATGTGGCTTGTTCATAATCTAAAGTCACTGAATAATTTATTGACTTTCCGCCTGTTGAAGAACTAGGAAGCCACTTTACTTCTATTGTGAAAGTATGTGTTGCACCAGAAGCTACAGTAGTACCAGTTGTCGGAGTTGGATTAATAGTAACATCGATATCCGAATCGTTATCTCCATTTATTGTTACTCCAGTTAATTCCGCATCTACTGAACCAACATTTTTTATTTCTACAGTATATAAAACGTTTGCACCTGGTTCTAATAATGTGTCTGCAGCAAGAGTCAAGGCATTCTTATCACCGCTTATTGTAGCAGTTGGCATTCCAGCTTTTGAACTGCTTGTTACTGTTGCTGTTAAGAATTCCAAATCAAATGTTCCTGTAGCTGTTGCAGTACCAGTTATTGATAAACTCTCAGCAAACAAGGCATAACCTACAGCTAACAAAGCTACTATTAAAAATAATACTATAATAAAATAATTCCTTTTTCCGTTTTTTCTCACGTTAACCTCCTATCTTTTTTAATTTTATCAACAAAAATAAATTTTTACAACTTTTTCATATGTAATTTACATAAAATTACATATATAGGTTATTGATTTTAGTAATATATTCTATCATTTTAAACTTTCTATTAAGTCCTTCTTCATTCATATATCTTACCATGCCAAATATTTTTCTTTCTTTCCATGGTCTATCATGTTTTCCAAAACACCACGCTATACCCGCATAAGAATTTGGATCTCTTCCATCAATACTATATTTATTGTTTAAATATACCATTACATTATAGGCTTCTTCAGGATTATTTGACCATTCAATAATTTTTTTGCCCCAATACATTCTCATATAACCATGCATTTTGCCAGTTATAACCATTTCTTTTTGAGCTGAGTTCCAATAATCGTCATGTGTTAAACCATTTTCTAACTTATCAAGATTATATAAATATTCTCTTTTATCAATTTTGTGCTTTAATAATGACTTTTTTGCCCATTCGGGAATACATTTATAACTATCATAATCTTGATTATAATATATAAAATTTATTGCTAACTCTCTTCTAACTAACAATTCCTCAATATATTTATCGTTATTTACTTCTTTATAAATATATAAAGGTGATATTTGACCAAAATGTAAGTATGGAGACATATTTGATTGATAATCCAATGCTGGATCATTATGTATTTCTCCATATTTATTCATTTTGTATTCAATAAAATTTGTTAAATGTTTTTTCGCTTCTTTTGTTCCTCCAATATAATACTTACTTTTTAACACAGAGTTATCTTCAATATAATTTTCGATATTATCAAAATTAAAATTATCATCAATAACTAAAGATTTATTTTCAACAATTTCATATTTAAAATCTTTTATATATCTATCTAATTGTTTATGAATTTTGTTTCTTATTGTTGCGGCACTATATTCTTCTTTATTAGAAGCCTCTTCAATAGGCACAATTACATTTGTTTCTATTTGAACAAAACTTATGTTTATATTGTTAGATACATTATTTCTCCATTCAATCTCTTTTTTTAAATATCCTCTATCCGTAATTAACAATACGCAATCTTTAGAAATTTCTATGACTCCTTGATCAGGATTGTTTAGTTCAATAATCATTTTTATATTTCTTTTTTTTAATGATTGTTTTACTTCTTTTAAACCTTCTATCATAAATGCATAATGTCTATAATTTGCTTCTGGAAAAGATTTTGTTATTCCAAAATATACAATTAAAGGTTTATTCAACTCATTTGCTCTTCTAATAGAATATTCCAGAGCATGATTATACTCGGTTCTTTGACTAGCTTGCATCCAATAAATCACAAATTTTCCATTTGAATTTATGCTTTTATTATTTAGAATTTTTATTCTTTCTTTATCAATCAATTTATCTCCTAATATTCGTATTAAACGATATGTTCTTTATTGATAATTTCAACCGCTCTATCAAGTGTTTCTTCTAAATTGTTATATATTTGTTCTTTTGATTCTTTACTAAATAACCAGTCTAAATATTTGTTCTTTTTTGCCTTATCGGGACGACCATAAATAATTTTTTTTGGTTCTCTTGCAATCCAATATCCAAATTCAACATTAGTAGTTAATGCAGGCATTTTTTCCAAATCCCTTGGTATCCAAAAAACTATTACTGTTGCATTAATAAGCGCTTTTCTTTCCCATTCTACCTGATCTTCATAATCTATCTTTTTAATATTTTCATATTCGGGGTAATAAACAATTCCATCGAAATGTTTGGCTTCCAAATATTTTATAGCATCTGGTCGCCATGATTTAGTTTCTTTATCCCTTGGAGTTGGGCCTGCTAAAAAAATTGATTTTTTATTATTCAGTATTACTTCCATATTTGAATAATTAACCATCATATTTTTCCTCATATATTTTTTCACTAATTACTCCATCTACAATCATGTATACTTTATCACAAAACTCAAGCATTCTTTCATCGTGAGTTACCATAATAGTTGCCTTCTTTTGTTCCTTAGTTTCTTTTGCTAATAATTTTACTACTTCATAAGCTTTCTTAGTATCTAGACTCGCTGTAGGTTCATCGGCAAATATTACTGAAGGTTGATGATATAATGCTTTCGCTATTGCTGATCTTTGTCTCTCGCCTCCAGATAATTCATTAGGATATTTATTCTTAAGTTTTTCAACATCAAGTTTTAGAAACAATTCATCCATCCATGATTGATTAATTTTCGAATTATTAATCTTATTATATAAAACCATTTGCTCTTTAATAGTTAAAAAAGGTATTAAATTTGAAGACTGTAATATAAAACCTATATTATCAAATCTTACTTTAGACTTTTCTTTAATACTTAAATCACTAAAAGGTTTGTTTTTTAATAAAACTGTTCCAGTAGTCGGTTTTTGTAATCCTCCCAGAATAGTTAAAAAAGTAGATTTTCCCGATCCAGAAGGTCCTATTATTCCAATCAATTCTCCTTCATATGCTACGAAATTAGTTTTTTTAAGTGCATTTATAATATTATCGCCTTGTAAAAAGTCTTTAGTTACATCTATCATTTCAATTAATGGTTCCATTTTAACCTCCTATAGCTTTCAAAGGATCTATCTTCAATACTGCTCTTACTGAAAATAAACCTCCAAATAATGAAAATATAAAAAAAGCAATTGTAATAATAGAATAGAAAAGTATATTAAATGCAAAAGGAATAAAATCAGATAAAAATATTCCAGTCAATATTGTAAACATTAATCCTATTGAAAGACCAATAATTATTAACAAAAATGTTTGGATGATTACAGAACCACCTATATATTTGTTTGATATTCCTTGCGCTTTCATTACCCCAAACATGCTTGTTTTTTGAATTGTTAATACATAAATAAATATTCCTAATACAAAAGCAGTTATTATAATTAAAAAAACTATCATAACAGAAAAAGTTAATACCTGAGCATTGTATCCTGGTAAAGTTGAAATATAATTTTCTGTCGTGTAAGAAAGCAGATTATTATCCAACTCATTAATTTTTCCTTTTACAATGATACCACTAAATAAATCGGGAGTATTATTAGCTCCATATCTATATTTTTGCCATGAATCCAAACTTATATATACAACAGGAGCTGTTTGATATGTTGTTTTGGAAGAAAATCCAATAATTTCATATTTATTATCACTACCAGTAATTCCAAAATAATCGCCAATATTATATCCTTCCTTTTTAAATTCTTCATCCACAATTACTTGATTATCTTTCAAAGTTAAATTTCTCAATTCTTGAGGTTTAATAAAACTATCATTTTCTATTCCAAAAAAATATACGTCTAGTCTTGATTCTAGAACATTATCAGATGAAGGATTATTTATTACTGCGGGAAACAAACCAAGCTTCGATTTTGAGCCATCTATTTTTAATGAATCAAAATCTTCTTGATTCATGTATGACATCATCATATTATCATTAGAATCAATCGTTAATATAACATGATCTGATTCCCACTTATTTATTGCATTTGTATAAGATGACGCAAGACCATTTGCAAGAGAAGTTAAAAAATATACTAAATAACTAACCAAAATTACTACCGCAATTATTAGTGTAAATTTTGCTTTTGAATATTTTAATTCTTTAATAGCTAAAAACATATATTCACCTCTATTATGTTCTTTCTTTTAATAATTTTTCTATGTCTTCGGCAATTTGCATTGGTTTTATACGTGGAGAATATCTCTTTATTACTTTGCCGTCTTTATCTACAAGAAATTTAGTAAAATTCCACTTAATCTTTTTATTTAAAAATCCTTTTTGATGTCTTTTTAAATATGTATATAAAATTGATTCATCATCTCCATTAACATTTATTTTTTCAAATCTAGGAAAAGTTGTTTGAAATTTTACTGTACAATAATCATTTATTTCTTCGTTTGATCCAGGAGCATCATTTCCAAATTGATTGCATGGGAAATCCAAGATTTCAAAATCTCTATCTTTAAACTTTTCATAAAGTTTTTGAAGTTCTTCATATTGAGGTGTAAAAAAACATTCTGTTGCAGTATTAACAATCAATAATACTTTCCCTTTGTAACGAGAAAAAGAAACTACATTATTATTAATATCTTCTACTCTAATTTGATATAAGCTCATAATTACCTCCTATATTCTTTAATAATACTTATATATATATTATATATTATATATTATAAAAGAGTTTTAAGTAATACATTATTAATATTTTTACTTTAATAAAATTATGCAATAAAAAAACGAACTCTTTATAAGAGTTCGCAACATTTATTAATGGAACATTATTTCTATAAGCACAAACCATTTTTTAATTGCTTTTATTTAAATACTCCTCTTTTGTTATTCCATAAGAATAACAATCAACTAATTCTTCAACAAAAGTATATTTTTGTTTATGGGTTTTTGACCCTCTTTTAATAAATCCTAGTTTTTCCATAAGACAAAATGAAGCCGGATTACATACCGCACATGAAGTTTCTATTGCTTTAATATCCACTTCATTAAACATATAATTTATAACATTATTACCCGCTTCAAAGGCATATCCTTTTCTTTGATTATTGGGATCAATAAACCAACCAATATCTCTTATATTAGTTGAATTATTTTCTTTTTCTTGCACACTTATTTGCCCTATACAACTGTTATCTTCTTTTTTTATAATACTCCACTGAAAAACATCCTTGTTTTTTGCTTTTTCTAATTTTTTCATTTGCCAAATATAATCTTCTTCAAATGTTTTTCCTATTTTACAAGTTAAATAATATTTATTAACTTCAGGTATTAAAAGAATATTAAATAACACTTCCAAGTCGGACTCTTCAGTTGGTCTTAATATTAATCTTTCAGTTTCAATAGTTTTAGAACCCAACATTCTCACATATATCACCTTTTATTATTATATACTATTTATTATAAAAATTATATTCATGTTTGAGAATTTTTTATACTAATATGTGTTTTGTTTAATCACAATAAAAGACACTTTATATTATTAATAAAATCCTCTATGCTTAGTTTAATTTCACCAACCGTTAGTTCTATATTGTTGTAATCACATTCATTTAGAATTTTAGTTCTTAGTATGTAGTCCGTCTTATTTGGATTGTTAGTTAAATTATATTTTAATACTTCATTTTTTAAATTATCATAATAATAATTTTGTGTTTTTCGGTTAATGCCTGACAACCAAATCTCATAATCAAATTTTTGATGAATAAAAGCTATGACTATTTTAAGATTTTTCGATTTTAGTTTTTTACTTGTGAATTGAAAATATGAATAATCCATATTATTTTCAATAATATTGCTTGTAAATATATATTCCGACATTTCTTTTTCTAAATATGTTCTTAAATAACGAAAAAATTTAATAAATTCTTGATACCCATTTTGCAAATTAGTAGTTTGAATTATTTTTTTGTAATCACTTATATAATTACTATTTATTTTTATAATAATCATCCCCTCTAATATCTTAATTATAGCATATATTGTTATATAGTTCTAAAAGACTCTATTACAAAAAGAGAACATAAAATAATACGATTTATTGCACTTATAAATACATTAAATTATAATAATCAAATTTTGTTTTTCCTAAATTCAGACAGTATCAATAAGTCATCGATATATTTATCATCACTAATATCCAAAACAATTGGAATATATCTCATAGTTTTCCCCATTGGTTTTGCTTCTTTAATTAAATTCTTTGTTTCTTTACTAATTGGTAAAGTCAATAATTCTGGTCTTGAAATAGTAGAAAAGAAAAATGATATCTTAAAAAAACCGTTCCATATTGATAACCAAAATATAGGTTTTACTTTATTGGTGCCCCTATTAGTAACCCATTTATATTCACCTTTTGAAAGCCAAGCTTTTCCATCATTATAATATCTCCAATCCATAAGGTTAATGTTAATTTGTTTTAATCTTTCAATAAACTTTATGTATGTGATGTTAGTCAACCCTAATCCCTCGGCAATTATTTCTTGAGTTGGATTTATTTTAGGATCTCTTAATAATTGATATTCTTTATACATGTTTACACCTCTTGTCTAATTATATATCTTTTTTTCAAATAATAAAACGAACTCTATATTAGAATTTGCATAGTTACTTAATGGTGCAATATTCCAATAAGCACAAAACGTTTTCATTGGTTAAGGACCTCTTTAATTGTATCTCTTATTTCGAGTATTCTTTTTTCATGGAACTCAGGATTATCCTTAAACCACTTTATATTAAGTGGTGAGGGATGGGGTAATACTATTGCTTTTTTACCATTTAATATATTATCTTTGAATATCAATTTATCATATTTCTCGTCAGGAAAGAAAATATTGGCTGCTTTCGATCCTATTATTACATATAAATCATTGTCGATCAAAGTTAATTCTTTTATTATCCATTTCTCATAGCATACTTTTGGAGGTAATCTATCCCCACCACTTTTTGTTTTACCTGGGAAACAATGTGCTAATGCTGCAATATAAAAATTATTCTCGTTATAAAAATCCTCATCACTAATTTTGTACCATTCATATTTCAGTTTTTTTCCACTATGATCTGTAAATGGCTTCCTTGTGATATTGACATTAGCTGATGGTGCTTGGCTTATTTGAACTATTTTTGAATTTTGTTTGCCAAACACAACAGGATGAGGTTCAAAACCAAAAATAGTTTGGCATATCCTACAGTCATTTATTTGTTTTATAAGTTCATCAAACTTCATTTTACTCACCTACCACAATTATACCATATACAAACAAAAAACGAACTTCATATTGGAAGTTCGATTACTCACTTAATGGAGTGACATATAGGTTTAGTATCAAAATATCTAGGTCATAGTAAAATAGAAACTACATTAAATATTTACTCACATTTATATGAAAGTGAGTTAGAAAAATAAAAGAAAGGTTAGATACCTTATAATTTTTTGAAATTATTCGTAGGTAATTCGTAGGCAAACATATTTAGGCATAAAAAAACCCTTATAAATAAGGGTATAAATCACTCTGGGGCGTCATACCGATATTTTCTCTGCCCCACAACTCACTAGTTATTACAACAATACTGCGTATTTTTATTAAAGTCTAGTGATTTTTCTATATTTTACGATACTTTCTACGATACCCCTAGCGATACCCTAACCAATACATAGGTCAAACCATTATATTTATTGGTTTTATAGCACTTTTTTTACAATATTTTTTGTTTTTTTAGTGTTTTTTAATGCTATTTTAATAACTTCATTTTTTCTAATTTTCTCAACAATACCTTGAATAATACCCTTTACGATACCTTTGGCAATACACGGTCAAAAGACCTTTGCTAATACATTTTTTTATTATCTTGTTTTGCCATTATTCATATTGTTATCAGTTTCGTAATATAATCTTCTTAATTGTTCATCAGTAATATGAATAACTCTACCACCCGGAGGAGTTATTTTTTTACCACCAAACACTATCCAAATTGCATTTATTGAAGTTCTAGGCATTGGTGCGTCGCCATCAGTAAATATTATTTTATTTTCTACTCTTTTAGTAAATGCATTTACCGCTACATCAAAGTTTGTTCCACCACCACCAACATAGTCTAAATTATCAATGTCATCTAGTTTTCTTATTTCTGTAAATCCATAAAATTGAGTATCAAAGCATCCAACTTTTACTCTTGATGCTTGAAGAATATTCTTACATTCTCTTAAAAAGTTTTTAAGTAAATTTTCATGAATCGAGCCACTTGTATCTAAAATTATTTCTGTTTCTGGTATTGGATAAGCTTCAAGATTTGGTCTTATAATACCATCATCTATTTCAGCATTTTGATATGACCAATCTACATCCATACTTATAGCTTCTCTTAACCATAATCGCCAGTCAATAAGTTGTTTACTAGTTCCAATGTCATTTGTATCACGAATCTCTGAATTAGTTGATGATCCTGCACCCATTGCTTCTCTAGACATTGCTTCAATTAATTCTTGTAATTGATCTTTTCTTGTTTGCTCATTTTTTTTAAACGCTTTCTTTTCCCCAAGTTTTTCCATCTTGTCTTGCATTTCTTTTACTTTATCTTCACTAAAATCATTTAATTTATTTTGTTCTTTTTTTTCTTGCTCATCATCACTTAAATCTTTTCCTTCTTTATGTCTTTTTACAGCTTCTTCCCACATATTGTGGGTATCATGTCCAACATCATTATTACTGCTAGATTCAGCCTTTTCTTGTTGTTCTTTAGAATTACCACCATTTGAACTTTGTTGTTCATTTGATTGATTATTCTCATTACTTTCACTAGGTTGATTATCGCCACTTTGGCCGCTCCCTGAACTTTGATTTTGGTCTTGACTATTTTGTTCATTATTTTGACTTTGATCAGATTGTTCGTTTTGTTGTTCACTATTTGATCCTTGCTGCTCTGAAGAAGAATTATTATTATCCTTTTGATTACCTTCTTGTTTTTGGTTATCTTGATTATTTTTTTGTTGTTCCTCTTTATCTTTTTCTTCTTTTAGCATTTTTTCATATAATGTTTCGACATCATAATTAATAGCTTCTTCGATATCAACTCCGCCTTCAACCATAGGAAGTCCATCTTTTTTTAAGAATTGATTTATAACTGCATCTGTTGCAATATTCCAAATTCTTGGATTTTTGCCTTCACTTCGGAGTATATGATTAAATGCTATATGGCATATTTCGTGTGCAAATATAAATGATTGCTCATCTTCTGATAGTTTATTCAAAAATTCGGGATCATAATAAATGGTTTTACCATCAGTTCCTGCGGTATTTAAACCTCTTGCTTCTTTTAATTTAAGATTAGCCACCGCACTACCAAAAAAGGGATATTTAATAAGCATTCTTCTTTTTATATTATCAATATTAAATGTATCCATAAATCCACCTTAAATATGTGCCACTAACGAATAAATCTCTTTAGCAATTGTTTCTTTACTGACTTTATCACAAGTAATAATAATCGAACAATTACTAGGAAGTTCGAACGTACTTATTTTACGATATTTTAATATTTCACAAAACTTTAATTGTTCAGCCTTTGGAATACTAGTTATATTATCTATAACAAGAATATTATGTTTCATATCTTTTTTTGCAAGTATTTCGTTATACCAAGTTGGTGCTACAAAATCCATTCCTTCATAATGTCCGTTTAATAAATCTATTCCACAATTTGCAGGTATTACTACTGAATTAGGTATATTGCTTGATGTGATACCTTCAACTAGAAGGGGAGCTACGTTTGAATTAATATACGTATTAATCATATTTAATTTATCTTGATTCATCTTTTCATACCTCCTTGTTCTTTGGCTTCAGCTTCTGCAACTATCATTCGTAGTTCTGCTATCTTTTCAACTCGTGCATCAATGCCACGAGTCCACAAGGAATCAAAGACTGAAACCATTTCCGGATTAAGTCTAGATACAAAATTTCTAACTTTTACTACATTAGTTTCATCTACTGCTGATAGTCCTACTGTAGTTGCCCATTTCTCTGATGTATTCATTTCCATATCATAATCTTCATAATTACCTTTTATAACATCTTCTAGAGTTATTACTTGTTGATTACAGAACTCTACGAAATCTCTAGTAAGTTCATCCCCAACTAACGCTCTTATCATTTCCGGTTGCTTTGTTTTATAAAGTAACATTGATGCCATTTCCCATTTTCTAGGATCAGCGTTTGGTCTTTCGCCAGTGTAAGGTGATCTTAATGCTTGTTCTCTTTTAAATGCAATATATGCATATACTGATGGATGTATTTTACGTTCTGGTAAAGTTTCATCGTAATCTAATCTTTCTTTTTTGGTATCAGCAGTCATTGCCCATCTTAACCAATCTTCAACACTAGTTTGAATATACACATGAGCAAAACGATTAAACAATGGCTCTGCTAATTGATTTGCTGCTAACGAATCGCTTATATCGTTTCCAGCTGCAACAACTCTTGCATTTTCTGGTAGTTTCCATATTCCATTTACTTCTTTATCTAAAACAATATTGTATGCCATTCCTTGTATTGCAGGTAGGGCATTAGTAATTTCATCAAAGAATATAATATGAATTTTATCGGGTTCTCTTTCACATTTTTCTTTTAATTTCTTAAACCAAGTAGGTGGAATATCAATCATACCACCTGTTTCTGGATTATATGCACTCTTACCATTAAGTGAGTCTGGTGTAGCATTTCTTAAATATAGTATTTCGCAATCAGGATCTAATTGTTTAACTCTAGCACTTTTACCTTCACTTGATTGTCCATGTAAAAATACAGCAACATTAGCTTCTATTGCTCCTTTTATAATTTCTTCTTCGCTAACTCCATTAAAATTAAAGTTATATGGATTTTGTTTTCTTGAATGTTTTACCTCTACCTGTGTATCAGTTTGCCCTTTAGACATAGTTCTAGTTGAAAGCATATCTCTTTTAAGATGTGTCTGCATGAAATTATTCATTTCAGTAGTAGTAAAATTACCATCCCATACACCACGCGTTTTAGTAAATCTAACTCCAGCAACAATTCCTTTTTTTGAAAGAAGTATTCTTTTTTTTTCATCAACAAGCCATTTTATTGGTTGCACTTCAACCCAAACAGCATCGCCAACTTTCACTGAAACTCCATTGGAAATAGTTGTTGGATTATCACATAGAGTTGATATAACAACGCGTACATATCTTTTTCCGTTGTATTCTAGTTCTTTATGTTGTTGTGCTTTAAAATCCGCACTATAATCATCATATTTTTGTGAATCAGTTGTATATGTTTTTCCTGTTTCTTTTAATCTTCTACCTTGAAATTCTCGTTCAAGAGTTTTATTAAGACTGTCGCTAACTGCTTGTTGCGGATATTCGCCATATTCGATTTCTAAAATGCCGGACTTACCCCTCACTCCGTTCGGGGTGATTTTTGAGATTGCAGAGGACAGCAAAGCTGGACGGCAGGCACCACTGCGCTTACCTACATACGAAAGGAGCCATTCACCAGCATCAGCGACCGCGAACGCGTCACCACCGTAATCCGAAGATTTAGTCCAATGATAACAAGCTCGGTTTTCTAAATTATTTCCATCAGATGTATGATAATCATAATATCCAAAAGTTACAAACCCACCTAAAAGAATTGCAAAATCTGTTATTGCAGCTTGTGTACCATATTTTTTTATTATATCTAGTTTTTGACTATCATCAAAATACTGTTCATGCGTTAATAAAGTTATTTGTTCATTCATAAGAGTAACCCTCCATGAACTAAATTTAACATATTTTAAATGTTTTTAATAGACCATTTTTATTTTTTTCTATTGTTTTACATACTTTGAATCATTTTTTAATAGATCTTTTAATTTCTTTTCATCCGAATAAATAATATGTGCATAGTAAGCATTTTTTCTTGTTTTAACATATTCACTATCTACCACTTCTTTTTCTTCTAATTTATTTAGTGTTTTTAAATGTCGTTTAAGTCTTATTTTAGACGTTCCACGTAATTTTCTTATAACTCTACCATTAGTCGTTAATATGTGTCTAAACCCTAGGAAATCCATGCCATTTGCCACTTTTCCTATTTGTGTTTTTTGATTTAGTTCAATTTTTAATTCATTATTACAATATTTTTCAATTTCTATCTTACATTTTTGTAAGAATAAGTAGTTCTCTTTTCTCATTTGATGCTCTTGATTCTTTTTGTGTTGCACTTTGCATTTTTCCCATTCTTCTATTGTTATTGTTGGCTCAATAATATCATCATGTATTTTTCCTTCAATTTCAATTAATCCTGCATAAAACTTTTGAGTTACCATGTGTTCTACTTTTCTTGTACCAATATCAATGTTATAAGTAGCATTTATATACTTTGCAATTATGCTGTGTGATTTACCTTGTAAGTACATTAAGAATATTTCTCTAACTATTGGTTTTAGTTCTTCATCTATTACTACTTTCTTACCATCTTTTTTATAGCCGAAAGGACACCTGTTATAGTGTCCTTTTTTGTACGCCCCAACTAATCCAAATTTAGTTCTTTCACTAGTTCTTTCAATTTCTAGTTGTGATAACACTGTCAGCATCCTTACGAAAAATTTTCCATTGGAATCTGTAGTATTTATATTATCCATCATACATTCAATTCCACATTGGTATTTTTCAAGCTCTAATATTATGTTTTCTAAATCTTTTACTGATCTTGTTATTCTATCAAGTTTATATGCTAGTATCAAATTAATATTGCCGCTTCGCATATCACTTAACATTTCTTGAAACTTTGGTCTTTTGGTATTTTTTGCACTTATTCCTGCATCTTGATAAACTTTATAAAGAGTATAATCTTTAGCGATACAGAATGATTTAAGTCTTTCTTCTTGTTCGCCAAGTGAATGTCCTTCACGAGCTTGGTCTTCAGTTGATACTCTTACATATATTCCTACATTTACCATGTAATTCCTCCTTTTCTAAATCTACTTTTTGTACTTTTGTCTAGCTGTGCTATTATACTAATTTTACCATTTTTACGAGACCTTGGGAAGACACATTTATAATACCCCCAGCGATACCACTAGCGATACCTTTGCCGATACACACTATTGATACATAGGTCATATTTTTTATGACTTTTTTAGCATTTCTATTACTTTTAACCAACTTATTTTCATAGTTTTATCATATAAAAATATTTCGTTATCATCTGTTGAATAGTGTCCATATGATAATATTACATAAGTTTTTTCGTTCTTGCATACTATAATTTTTATGGGATTTATCATTAGTATATTTGAATTCCCAATTGTAATGTAAGAGCCGTTATACCAAGTAATATCAGTAGTTCTTGGCATTATGTACTTTCTTACTTGCTCAATTAATTTCGTAGTTGGAACTATTGGTTTAATATTTTTTTGCATAATAAAACCTCACTCATCCTTTCAGACTAGTGAGGTTTATATTTATCTACTCTTATGAGTAGTATTATTCTTAATGGGGCGACATATGGGAATCGAACCCATGCATACTAGAGCCACAATCTAGCGTGTTAACCACTTCACCAATGCCGCCATATAAAAAGTAACAATGCTATTATAGCATTGTTACTAGGAAAATACAATTATTATCCTCTTCTGCCGTTGTTTCCGTTTGATCTTTTTCTATCAGCTCTGCATGATGGGCATCTAGTTGGTTCATTTTGAAATCCCTTTTGAGCATAGAAATCTTGTTCACCAGCAGTGAATGTGAATTCTTTTCCACAATCTCTACAAGTTAACGTTTTGTCTGTGAATTCTTTCTTAGTTTCCATTGAAAATCCTCCTTCTTAAAAATCTGGATTTTAATTATCTTACTTTCCATTTTTTTCTATAGGAGGTTCGGATCAAATTTAAAATCTACTAATGATTATATCATCTTTTTTAAATAATGCAAGGGATTACCACTTTATTTCATTAAAATTATGTAACTTCAAATAATTATTTATTTTAGAAAATGGTTTACTTCCTTTAAATCCCTTTTCATATGAAAAGGGAGAAGGGTGTGCTGATTCAATAATTTTATGAATCTTATTTGTTACATATACTTTCTTTTCTCTAGCAGAATTTCCCCAAAATACAAAAACAACCGATTCTTCTTTATTATTTAATTCTTTTATTATATTATCTGTGAATGTTTCCCAGCCCTTATTTTTATGAGAAAATGGTTTGTCTTTTTCTACAGTAAGAACAGAATTTAACAATAATACTCCTTGCTCTGCCCAATCAGATAAATCTGTATTAGTTCTTTCAATATTTAAATCTTCTTTTAATTCTTTAAAAATATTTTTTAAAGAAGGTGGTATTTTTATGCCCTTGTTTACTGAAAAACACAAACCATTTGCTTCTCCTTCACCATGATATGGATCTTGACCCAATATAATTACTTTTACATTATTATAATCAGTTAATTTTAATGCCTTAAATAAATCTTCTTTTTTTGGGTATATTGTTTTTTTTGAGTTTTCTTCATTTAAAAACATTACTAAGTCTTTAAAGTAATTTTTATTAATTTCTTCATACAAAATATTATCCCAATTATTTCCAAACATTTTACACCTCATTTATGATATGTTTCATTGTTAATTATTTTAAAAGCTCTATATAATTGCTCAAAGAACACCAATCTAAATAGCTGATGAGGAAATGTTAACTTGGAAAATGACAGAGTGTCGTTTGACATTTTTTTTAATTCTTCACATAAGCCGTTTGACCCTCCGATAACAAATGTAATATTTTTATTGGATAAAATATTTTCAACTTTATTCGAAAATTCTATAGAAGTTAATTGTTTACCATTTATATCTAAAATATAAACATATTCTTTTTTATCTATGTATTTTATTATATTTGAAAATTCTTCTTTTAAATTTCTATTTATATCATCATAATCAAAATTTTCAATTTCTATTATTTTTAGTTTAGTATACTTTGATAATCTCTTTATATAATCGTTTATACCATCAATTAAATATTTTTCTTTTATTTTTCCAACACATATTACCTTAATCATATTTCAATTACCTCGGTTGGAATATTTTGTTTTGCTACTATTTTTATTATTTTATCACTATTTAATTTTTTATTTAATTCCTGAATTGCTTTTTCTTCTGTATTGTTTTCTTCACTCAAATGAGATAAAACAATATATCTAGTATTGCTTCCAACCAACTCAGATAAATAATATGAGCAAGCTTCATTTGATAAATGCCCTTTATCGCTTAATATTCTTTGTTTTAAATAATGAGGATAATTTCCATTCATTAACATCTCTATATCATGATTACTTTCTAATATATAAACTTCTTTATTTGATATTAAAGAAAAATGTTTTGAATTAATGTAGCCAGTATCAGTTATGTATACCACCTTATCATTTATTATAAAACCAAAAGAATCAACATCATGAGAGTTTTTTATTATTTTAATTGATAACCCATCCAAATCCATTTCTTTATTAAAATAAATTATATTTGGTTTATTTACTTTTTTTATAATTTCAGCTTCCATCTTTGGACTTATTAATATTGATGTGTCGTATTTTTTTATAAATTTAGATAAACCTTGAATATGATCTGAATGTGTATGGGTTATTAGAATACAACTAATATCTCTGGGATCAACATTGATTTTATTTAACTTGTCTTCAATATATTCTAAAGAAACTCCTAAATCTATTAGAATTTTTTTATTATTATTTTCGATATATGTTGAATTGCCTTTTGAACCACTTGCAAGAACAGCTATTTTCATTATTCTTCTTCCACATATCCAATAAAAGTACTTGTATTCTTTTTGAACATTAATTTTATTGTGTTTGTAATACCACTTCTATTTTTTCCAATAATAAATTCAACAACACTATTATTGTTTTCTAATTTTGATTCTTTATTATAATAATCATCTCTATATAAAAATGCAACAATATCAGCATCTTGTTCAATTGAACCAGATTCTCTTAAGTCACTCATCAATGGTCTTTTATCTTCTCTTGAATCAACAGATCTATTTAATTGTGCACATGCAATTATTGGAACGCTTAACTCTAAAGATAGTTCCTTAAGAGACCTTGATATTTCAGCCACTTCTTGTTGTCTATTATCACCATTTTTCCCACTTACATTAACTAATTGTAGATAGTCTATTATTATTAATTCCAATCCTTCATCTGAAGATGCTAATCTTCTACACTTAGCTCTAATTTCTCCAACAGTTATTCCCGGAGTATCATCTATCTTTAAATTTGTATTTGCAAGTTGGCTTATTGCTTCATTAACCCTTTTCCAGTCATTATTTTCAAGTTTACCTGTTCTAATTCTGTATCCATCTATTTGTCCAACAGAACTTATCATTCGCATCGCTAATTGCTCAGCATTCATTTCCATATTAAAAACTGCTACAGCTTTTTTTGTAGATGATGCTACATTTGTTGCTATATTTAAAACAAAAGCGGTTTTTCCCATACCGGGTCTAGCTGCTACAATTATTAATTCGTTTTCATGAAATCCAGTAGTTAATTTATCTATGTCGTGAAATCCACTTGCTACTCCCGTTATGTCGCTACCAGCTTCTGATAATTTTTCCAAATTAGCTTGAGCTCTAAATAATACATCTTGTATATTTTTAAATTCTGTTGCTCTTCTGTTTTTTACTACATTTAATATTTTTCTTTCGGCATCATCCAACATTTCACCAATCTCTTCAGATTCAGAATATGCTACTGTTGCTATGTTGGTTGCAGTATCTATTAATTTTCTTGATATTGCTTTTTCTTTTACTATTCCAATATAATAATCTATATTAGCTGCAGTAGGAACCGAGTTAACGATTTCTAGCAAATATTCTGCACTTAAAGAAGAAGAAAAATATTTTTTCTTTTTTAATCTATCTGACACCGTTGTAATATCTATTGCAACATCTTCTGCATACAACTCTTTTAATACTTCGAATATTTTAGAATTATCTGAAGAGTAAAATGAATCTTTTTCAAGATCTTCAGAAACTTTTTGCAAAGCACTTTTAGAAATAAATGCTGAACCCAATACAGATTGTTCTGCTTCTATATTTTGTGGCAATTTTCTCTCTGTCATAATTCACCTCTATTCTTTAATCAATTGAACTCTAATATTAAAATCCACTTTCTTATTAAGAGAAATCTTTACTTCGTGAAATCCCAAAGTATCAAGATTCTCTACTTTAATATCTTTTTTATCAATATCATAATTTATTTTTTTTAATTCTTCTGATATTTGTTTAGAAGTAACACTTCCAAACACCTTATCTTCAATACCGGTCTTGACCTTAAATTTAATAATTTTGTTTTCTAATTCTTTTTTTATTTGATTATATTTTCTTATTTCTTCCTTATTATCTTCTTCTTTTTTAATTATTTGTTCGTTTAATACTTCTTTGCTATATTCAGTATATTTTACAGCATAACCTTGCTTAATTAAAAAATTATTAGCATAGCCATCTTTTACTTCTTTGATTTCATCTTTTTTTCCTTGACCTTTTAAATCTTTAATGAATATTACTTTCATAATTTCACCTCTCAAATTTCTTTGTATATTTATTATACTACAATTATTATAATATAAAACAAAAAGTAACTAAAGTTACTTTGATATAAGTTTAACAACCATTTCTTTTACTTCTTCTATATTTCTATCGAATATTTGTGTAGCTGCTTCTGTTTTATGACCTCCACCGTTTAGTTTTTTCATCACGGATTGAACATCAATTTTTCCTAAAGACCTTGCACTTATTCCAACTTGATTTTCCTCTATTCTTCCAATAACATAAGCTGCCTCAATAAAATTAAATGTTAACATAGTGTTAGCCGCTTTTGCCAATTCCTCATTATCATAAATTATATTCTCTTCTGCGCACGCAATTATAATGTTTTTATTTAGAAATATTGATGATTTAATAATTTCTTGTCTCTTTATATATTCATTAAAATCTTGCTTAAACAAATATTGTATATCACTATATTCTGCTCCCATTTTTTTTAATTTTGCTGCCACTTCAAAAGTGTTTTTAGTTGTTTTAATATAAAATCTATTTGTATCAATCATTATTCCAGAAAGCATTACGGAAGCTATATATTGAGGAATATACACATTTAATTCTAATAATAAATCCATAATAATCTCACAACTACTTGATTCGTCGGGATTTATATATGAATATAAATAATTACTATCATTAAAATTTCCTTTAACATGATGATCAATTAAAATTTTGTTTTTTATTCTATTAAATGATTTCTCGTTTTGAATCCTATCTTCATTATTTGTGTCCAAAATTACTAATAAAGTGTCTTTTCCAATTTTAGTGTTTGATAATTTATTAATTGGAATATTATATCCAATTTTTTCCATATTATCTAAAGCTGTTCTAACTCCTTCTTCAAAAATCTCATCTTCGATAAGTAAATATGCTTCTCTATCAAATTTTGAAACTATATAATAGAAGCCAATTATTGCACCAAGAGCATCTAAATCTAAATTCTTATGAGCAGTAATTACAACATTATTAGAGTTTTTAATTATTTCTTCAATTTTTATTGCATCTATTTTCATATTATCACCATATTTATTATACTATAATATTAAAAGAAAAAGTGAATTAATATCCACTTTATTCAACTTCTATAATTCCATAATCATTGTCTTTTCTTAAATATATTACTTTTATTTTTCCATCAAACCCATCTTTAAATATATAAAAATCATGGCCTAGCATATCCATTTGTAAAATCGCTTCTTCTTCGCTCATTGGTTTTGTGTCAATTTTTTTCCTTTTTGTGATTTTTTGATTTTCTTCTGAATTACCATTTTCAATTTCAAAATTTAAAAATTTATCTTTATCGATTCTTCCAATTTTTTCTTTATTTTTTCTAATTTGCCTCTCTATTTTATCCATTACTATATCAATTGCGGAATATAAATCGGATTGTGCTTCTTCATTTCTTATTAATAAGTTTTTTGTAGGAATTGTTACTTCTATTATTTGTTCATGACCTCTTAATTTTAAAACTATATTAGCGGTTATTTCACTAGGATTTTTAAAAAATTTATCTACCTTTTCTAACTTACTTTCTATATAATCTTTAATTGATTTAGTAACCTCAATGTCTTTACTTCTAATTATACTTTTCATTTTTGTCCTCCTTTAATAAATATTAACACATTATATTAAAAAAAACTACTCAATGCTTCTTCGTTTTATGACTTACTTTATAGATAATAATTACAAACACAATAAATAAAATAGCATAAAGAATAATACCAATATTGGTATTTACTAAAGCATATATTATTGAAGAAATTGCAAAAGAAACATTCATTAAATAAATAAGTAACACTGTATTTCTATGACTTATGTTTAAATTCAATAATCTATGATGTAAGTGCATTTTATCTGGTGATAATATAGACTTCTTGCCAATCAATCGTCTTAAAATAGCCCACAAAGTATCAAGTATAGGAATCGCCATAATAAATATTGGTACTACAAAAGAAGTTAAAGTAACTGATTTGAACCCTAATATAGCTATAATTGAAATAATGTATCCTAATAACATTGCACCACTATCGCCTAGATATATTTTAGCGGGATAAAAATTGTGAATTAAAAAACCTAACGTTGTACCAAGCATTATTAAAGTTAAATATATATCTAATCCATCATACTTTCCAGATACAAACGCTATTATTGATATTGTAACGAAAAAGATTTCTGAAATGCCAGCAGCCAAACCATCTAAACCATCAACAAAATTTACTGCATTTATCATTCCAACAATAAATACAATAGAAATTAATTGATCAAAAATTCCAAAATTAATATATATACCAAAGGCATCAACTTTTTCTATAACTAATCCACCATATAATACTACAATAAAAGCAGATATTAATTGTCCAATAAATTTATATTTTGCCTTTATTGGATTTATATCATCAATCATACCAGTAATTAATATTATGATTCCTCCTAAAATAATTGGTATCATGTCGATTATTTTGCTTGCAAATATCATATACCCAAATATAAAAGTTAAAAAAATAACTAATCCTCCTAGTGTTGGCATAGGAACTTTATTAATTCTTCTTTTATTTGGTTTATCAACTGATTTAATGTGAAATGCAATCTTTTTTATAAATGGCGTAATGATAAATGAAAATAAAAAAGTAGATATTATAATTTCTATTATTTCTTTTGTATCTAAATGCATAATAATCCTCTCAATTTATTAAAGAAAATATTTGATATATATCGAATATAAAATTAGTAAAAAGATATGATAAACTTAGTGAAAAAAACAAATAAAAAATTTTAATTTGATTTATACTATTTTTTTTAAATAGTGTTTCTATTTTTAAAGAAGATATACACCATATCGTAAATGGAATGATAATTAAATATAATATTAGCTTAACATTCATTTTCGTAATCCTTTATTTTTTCAATTCTTTTTATATGTCTTTCTTCTAATTCATAATTGCTTGTTAAGAATTTGTCTATTATTTTTTTTGCTTTTCTAAAACTTAAAGACCCACTAATTGCAATCGCATTTGCATTATTATGTTTTCTAGCATAAAGAGAATCAATAGTACTATCGGCTTTGACACATAATACCCCATGAACCTTATTAAGCGCTATAGACATTCCGATTCCTGTTTTACATATTGCGATTCCAAAATCAATTGATTTATTGATTAGATTGCTTCCCAATTTAAATGCAAAATCTGGATAGTCTACAGGCTCTTCACTGTTTGTTCCATAATCCATTACTTCATATTTATCTAGTAAATGCATTATTAATTTCTTTTTTAATAAATATCCTCCATGATCAGAAACTATTCCTATTTTCATATGCGCCTCCAAGTATATTATATAACAAAAAAAAGATAATTTAAATTATCTTAATTTTCTATTCCATGTTTTTTATTAAATTTCTCTATTTGCCCAGCTTTTGATTTTCTATTAACTTGTTTGCCTTGATAAAATGGATGGCATTCGGAACAAACTTCAACATGAATTTCATTTTGCATTGACTTTGTTTCAAATGAAGCACCACATGCACAAGTAACTTTTGAATCTTTATATAAACTTGCTTTTTTACTCATGATAACCTCCTTGATAAATAAACTTTATATAGTATATCATTATAAATTAGAATTATCAAGAATTAATTAATCTTCTATACTAATTTTTGCACCAACTTCTTGAAGCTTTTCAACAATCATCGAATAACCTCTCAAAATATGTTCGGAATTTTCTATTTCGGTTTTTCCTTTAGCAATTAATCCCGCAATAACTACGCAAGCTCCTCCTCTTAAATCCGTTGCTTGAACTTGGCTTCCTTTTAAATTAGTTTTACCAGTAATATATGCTTTTTTATCTTCAATTCTTACTTTTGCACCCATCTTTTCTAATTGCTCCAAGTTTTTAAACCTATTTTCATACAATGTTTCCTCAATAGAGCTTACACCATTACATTGTGTTAAAAAAGTTGATAAGGGTTGTTGCAAATCAGTTGGAAAACCAGGAAAACCCAATGTTTTAATATTAATTGGTTTTAAATATTCTACTGAATTAATAATACAATGATCATCTTTAACAATAATATCTACTCCAGACTCTTTAAGTTTCAAAATTAATGATTCCAAATGTTCGGGAATAATATTTTCTATAATCAAATTGTTTCCCAATAAAGATGCAATAATAATATATGTTCCGGCTTCGATTCTATCAGGAATAACTTCAATAGTTGCCTTCTTTAAAGACTTAACTCCTTCAATTGTTATTACGCTTGTTCCTGCTCCTCTTATGTTTGCCCCCATATTATTTAAAAACGTTGCAATATTTACTATTTCTGGTTCCTTTGCGGCATTTTTTATTGTTGTTATTCCTTCTGCTTTAACAGCTACCAAAATAGTGTTTACTGTAGCGCCAACACTTGGCATATCCAGATATACTTCTCCTCCTATTAATTTGTCCGCAAAAACTGTATACTTATTTCCTTCTTCTATTACGGTTGCTCCTAATGCTCTATAACCCTTTAAAGTTTGGTCTATTGGTCTCGATCCAATAGAACAACCTCCCGGAAAATACATACAAGCTTTTTTATATTTTGATAACAGAGCTGACATAAAATAATATGATGCTCTTAATTTTTTTGATATTTCTTCAGGAATTTCCTTTGATTCTATTTTTGAAGGATCAATCTTTATAACTCCACTTTTTCCTTTTACTGTTGCCCCTAAGAAAGTGAGAATTTCTTCCATTGCATCAGTATCAGAAATTTCTGGTACATTGTTAATTGTAACTTCTTCATCACACAAAATAGCTGCAGGTATAAGTGCAACTGTACTGTTTTTTGCACCGCTAATTTCTATTTTTCCTTTTAATTTTTTATTTCCTTCTATAATAATTTTAGACATATAACCTCCCTATTAAGCCTTGTTTATACTTCCAAACAAATTAACTTTATTATTAATAACCTCTTTAATAGCGTTCTCTCCTGAAGATATTATTTTTCTTGGATCATATTCTGATTTATTTATTTCAATAAACTTTCTAATAGCTTCATTCCAGTAACTTTTTAATTCAGTATCAATATTAATCTTAGATATACCATTATTTATTGATTCTTTTATTAAATCGTCACTTACCCCTGTTCCACCATGTAAAACTAAAGGAGTAGTTACTACTTCTTTGATTTTTTTCATTCTTTCGAAATCTATATTAAGTTCTCCTTTATAAAAACCGTGAACAGTTCCTAAAGCAGGTGCAAAAGAAGTAATGCTTGTTGCATTAACAAACTTAATGCAATCATTTACATCTGCATATCTAATATTAGCACTTATATTATCCTCTATACCACCAATTGAACCCACTTCAGCTTCAACAGATACATTGTATTTTGAAGCATAATCAACAACCTCTTTTGTAATACGAATATTTTCCTCTAGTATATTTTTAGACGCATCAATCATAACTGATGTAAATCCTGCGTTTATTGCTTTTTTACATGATTCAATGCTAGTTCCATGATCTAAATGAAGAACTACTGGTATACTAATATTTAAATCTTTTATCATAGCATCTACTAATGAAAAAACAACATTATATCCTCCCATATATTTAATAGCGCCTTCGCTCGCTCCTAGTATTACAGGACTTCTAAGTTCTTCACACTTTTCTAATATATATTTAATCCATTCAAGATTAGTAATATTAAATTGAGGTATAGCATATTTGTCAATAGCAGCTTTTTTAAGTATTTCATTTGAATTTATCATTTTATTCTCCTTAATCTAATATTATTATCAATTTTATTTAATGTCAAATAAAAAAGACATCTTTTATAAAGATGTCTACTTATTTAACGTTGGATATTTGCTACATAATACATTTATTTGAATGTTAAGCTCGTTTTGAAGTTTAGTAACTTTATCCATATAAGAACCAATATTTGGATCATTAATTAAAGGCAATTCTTCTATAACATATCCCAACACTATTAATTCTTCAATTGGATTAAACTCTACATTATCATATACTTTTTTTGACGTATTATCTATTAAACTGAAAATATATGTAGGACTTTTTGGATCTTTTTTATATTCAATAATATTTTCTTCTACTTCTTCGAGTCTTGCTTTTGCCTCTAAATCTTTTGTAAATAAATTAGATAATCCATATTCTTTTTTAGCATTTCTACTAAAATATGAAATAGAGCTTTCTAAGCTTCCTCTTATATAATCATATTTATTTTGCGCTCCCAAATAATCATCTGAAAAAACATCTAATCCATTGTTAATAAATTCATACAAATTAGTTATACTATATTCGGAAAATAATATGTCTGTTTCAATACTTATATTATTTTTTCCTTCTTCTTTTGCACCTTTTAACAGTGAATCTCTATAATTACTTAATATCTCTTTTTCTGAATTAAGCACTTCTATTACTGCTTTAGTAGCTAGAGGTCTTAATGTTGGTGCTTGTGTTGGTGCTTGTGTTGGTGCTTGTGTTGGCGCTTGTGTTGGTGCTTGTGTTGGTGCTTGTG
>CAZSTI010000006.1:0-41989 GCA_964609995.1 uncultured Muribaculaceae bacterium | reverse complement strand
GCTCCACAATATGAGTCTATATTATAATTTTTATATTGCATTTCTCCTCCTTATTTATTATAAATTAATTACATTTATAGTTCCTTGCCATTTTGATTCATTTTCTTTATATATAGTCATAGCTGTATTAACAGATTCCATTAAAGATCTAACCAATAAATTATTAGCAACCATTTTGTCTACAATATTTAGTTTTAAAGAAGTTTTATAATTTTCAGAAGATTTAAATAGTGTATCATTCCAACCCTCATCCACACTTATAATTAATTTATTTAGATCATCAATTATCGCATCAATTTCATTTAAATTGTTATTTATATTTTGAATGCTTTTATCTATTTCAATAAAGTTAACTTTTAAACTATTATTCATCTACTACACTCCTTCTCTTTTTGATAATAATATCGATATCAACATCATTATTACTAACTTAAGTAAGAAAAACATTATAGATCTTTCATTATGATTTGTTTCAATATATTCTTCCATTGATATTTGCTTTGGTCTTTTTAAATACTCATCTATATAGTTATAAATTTCTAAAAATTGAACCTTTTCTTTATTATTAAACACTAGTTTTAATATATCTTTATAAGTTTTATCTTTTAAATTAATCAATAATTCTAGGACAAACATTAAATTGTTTTCTTCGATTATTTTATTTATTACTAAGTCCATTGAATTGTTTGTTTGATTTTCCAAAACATTTTCAATAGCAAACAAGTTATTAATCATCAAATCTATATTGATAGAGTAATCAAGATTATGTTCTAAAAGGCCATGTATAAGCGCTATTAAATTTGAATTTTCAAAGTTAATATTAATAAAGCTCTTAAATTCATTACTATTTATATATTCATCATAAGTCATATTAGAATCTTTTATCATAATTTCAATGTATTTTTTTATTTTATTAATTAATGTATTATCGTAGTTAACATTACTCTTTAATAATTGTTTTATTGAATCCAATCTATTGTTATTGTTAGAATTAATAGTAGAGGTAGTTTTATTTACTAATATTGTTTTAACAGTAATGTCCTCCACAACTTTTGTTAATAATTTTTTTAATACTTCAGAATTTTTATAATCAAGTAAATTATTTAAATCTGTGCTTTCAGTATTTGTAGAATTAGATAATAAATCCTTAATCATTTCTATAGTGATTTTATCAACACCATAAGCTTTCGGATTTTCTACAAAGAATAGTTTGTTAATTTCTTCATTGATAATTACACTGTCTCTTTGAATTAATATATTTAAACTATTTATGGATTTTTTAAAATCTGTTAATGCTTTGTTAATTAACTCTAAGTATTTATCCTCATTTAACAAGTCTAATAATAATGTGTTTTCTGATTTAGCTAAATGTTCTAAATATTTAAAAATATATAAAATATATGAATTTTTGTTTTTATATTTTTCTAATTCTTTTAGATAAAATTGTAAATCTTTGAACTCAAAAGATATTAATATATTTAATATTGAATCCATATTATCTAATTTCAAAATATTTTGAATGATTAAATCACTATTAGACTTTTGCTCTATATCTTTGTTTAATAATTTATTATCATGATTATTATCAGTTTTGTATTCTATTGATTCATTTCTTAATTGAGTATTATTTGTTTTTAAATATATTAGGTTATTTAAGAACTTATCCATATAGCTTTTCAGTTTGTCAACGTTATTTATATCTAATACAAAATTTAAACCAATATTTTCTTGTTTAGCCATCTTTGATATTATGTCTTCAAACATTATAGTAGTAATTTGATCTACTCCTAAAATAGTTGTGTCTTCTAAAAATAAGAGTTTACTTATAATATCATTTAATTCATTATTATCTTTCTTATTTATTATGTATAGATTAAGTATAGATTTTTTAAAATTTATTAATGAAGTTTTAATTAAATCTGAATATTTTTCTTCCTTAAGCAATACTTTTAATGTAGTGTTTTCGGAATTCGCTAAGTATTCCAAATATTTTAACACCACCAAAATAAATTTACTATTATTTGTTTTATTTATTTCATTGTTTAGATATTGTTGAAGATTTGGTGAAGTCAAATTAGTAAGTAAAAACAAAACAACATTTAAATTTGGTGCTTTATTAATAAGTTGTTCAAAATAATTATCTTTATTTTTAGAAAAATCTTCTTTAGACACAGAATATTTTTCTAAAATATATACTATTGACTTTTCTATTTGGTCATCCATTGAATTAAATAGTAATTGCATAAATCCCGAAGATTCAACAACCCTATTGTCAATAGTACTTGTATCAATGTTTTCGATTTTTTTGTTTTTATTTAATAATATATTAATCTCATCTAATATTGCAAACGAGAAGGCCTTATAACCATCACCAAAGTTTAAAATTGCAAATATCTTGTGTTTACTATTATTATCAGTTAATTGCATCAAATACGTATTTATATCGACATTTAAACTTTTAGAATTTACTTCTAAATATTCTTTTAATAATGAAATATTTTTAGAGTTTATATTATTTATGAATAAATCATTAATATAATAGGACAATCCTCCTTTTGAAGATACCTCCGAATCATATTTCTCATACAATTTAAGTAATTCTACTATAGAAGTTTTTACCCATACTTCATAATTTGAATTATTTAGGAAGGTTGTTATATCTAAACCTTGTTTATTTGCTTTTTGTTCAATATTATTGAATATAATTTTCAACAATATCGAACCTCTTCCCCAAATATGTTCATATTTTTGATTATATAATTCTAACATATATTTTTGTAAATGCTCATCTTTCATTATGGATAAAACATTTAATATCGCAATTAAACTATCTAATTGACTTAAATATATGGTTAATAATTCAAAGTTTGTTCCATCTAGTAATGACTCTTCTGTCACTACATTAGAATCAGCAAAATAAGTAAAACTCTCATCAATTAAACCTCTTTTGGAATTTTCTGAAGTTGGTTTATTATCTTTGTTTTTTTTCTCTCTTTTGCTTAGAGTAATTATTAGTGGAATTAATCCTAAGCCTGCACCTAGGGGTATTAATCCTCCCCAATTAAATTTGCTTTCTTCTGTTATTACTTCTTTTAACTTTTCAGAGTATTGAGGATCCGTTAAAATTGTTTTTAAGTCTTCATCAGCAATTTCTTCCCAATTAATTTCGGGTTTTATGGGTTCTACATTAATAATGTTATCCGTATCTTTTGAAGGAACAATTTTAGGACCTTTATTTAAAATATAATCTTTATTTTTCACAATAGAATTAATTATATCTTTTATAACAGGATTATCCTTAACTTCAGGGTGTTCATTATTAATAACAATTTCTTCAATATAGTTTTGAATATTCTCACTATCCATATTGTTTATAATTTCTCCCAATGAGTTATCATCAACGTTATTAACCAATTGACTCAAACCACCAGTGTTTATTCCAGATACAATAGCTTCAACGGTAGTATTATTGTTTGAAGCTATTTCATCTAATTTTTTTACAACATCTGAGATAGGAAAATTACTTTCTTCTCCATATAACCAAAATTTCAGAAATTCTTCCAATGATTTTTTTGCTAAAGGCGCATGTTCTTCATGAGTAAGCATAGTTTCTAGAGATAAATCGTTTCTTTTAGCAACTTCGTTCAAATAACCCTTTAATATGTCTAAAGTTACATTATCAACTTTTATATCTGCTTTATCAGGAGAATTAATTAAATTATACAAATCTCTTTGAACAATAACTGGATCTTTTATTGAAAGTTCATATAGATTTTTTAATGATTCCTTATGCATAATCAAACTTTCTTTTATTAATTTTGCATATTCTTCTTCAGTTAACATTTTTTGATAATCTATTTTATTAAATTGAGCCAAATGAGCTAAAAATGCTTCAATTGGCACAAACATTTTTGCTTTTACAGGATCTTTTGTTAATTTATTTAAATGATTTTGTAAAATTAGTTCCTCTAGTTGTGTAAGGACTTCTAAGTAAGTTACAGTACTAGGTGCAAACTCTAATATTTGATCTATAACATCATTAAATTTTCCCGAATATAAATCAGAAACTGTTAAACCATATATTTCAATTAATTCTGTTATCTTTTTATTAACTTCATCTAAAGAAGCATCAACTGGAAGTTTTGAGAATCCAGAATTTGAAAGTACGTTTCCTGGTAATTTAATTGGTCCTTCAACAATTGGAACAACAGGAGTATTTGAATCAGGAGTGTGTGGAGTATGTGAAGAATCTGTTTCGGTTGTAGCAGGGATTATATATCCTTCAATTGTTAATAAATTTTCATTGTAAGAATTTAAGTTAGTTGACAAAGCATCGGTAAATGCACTCAATTTGTTAACATTTTTAGAAAAATCATCTTGATATTTTGAAAGCAAACCAAAACTTGTCACGCTTAACGCTGGCATATTTAAATTATTTTTAATGCTAGTTCCCTTAACTTTTAAATTTTGAGAATAAAGAGATACTCCATCAAAATCAACTACTAACAAACCCTTTTCCATTTTACCCACTCTTTCCATAAAAACTATTTCTAATTAAATAACATTTATTTTAATTAGAAATAGTCTCTATAACTAGAGACATATTATTACAACTGACCAGTTGCTGTTTGGTAATTCTTTTTGACATTATTTAAATACTCAATTGTTTCATCTATTGAAGTTTCCAGCTCTTTTTGAGAAGGAACAACTTCAGTTTCATATTGATTTTTTAATTTATCAACATCGTGACTTTTTACACCAACAGAATATTTAATTTTAATGTTTATAACGTTGTTATATTCTTTTAATGCAGCTTTTGCATTTTGCAATTTCATAATAGTCATGTCAATTGCTTCAAACGATACTGTATATTTCATTTATATACCTCCTTATTTATTAACCCAAATTACTATTTGCGGAACTTGCAGCTGATATGTTTTCTCCTGCTTTTTCTAAAGCGGCTACATATCCATTAACAACATCAGATAAATTTGTTTTCATTTTGTCTACTGAAGAATCAATTTTAGTTTTAAAAGGCGCTGACTCAGCTCCTTGCAAAGAACCACCTTCTCCAACTAAAGCATTAACATCAGTTTTGATACTTTCTAATATATTAACTGATTTATTCAACATGTTAATAATACTTGTTTTCTCATTTTGAGCAACTTCGGGATCAAATTTTATATCCATAACTATTCACCTCCTTACTATATTAAAATTATTTCAGAACCATTTCTAATGTTTGAATCTTTTACTGTGATGTTAAAATCATATATTTTGCCATCTTCCTTGTTGTATAGAAGAGAGTCTTTTTTTGGGAATGCTCCATCAGATAATTCATTAATAGATTTAGTAAGAAGCTTTGATATTGTTCCTATTTTCTTGCTTATTGGAATAAACATTTCGTATTTTTCCTCTATCATTGGAACAAATAAAATTACATGTACTTTATTCATAATATTTCACCTTCATATTTTTCTTGTTCTATTAACTTAATTAATACTGGATTACCACGAATAACTACATATCCAAAACCATTTCCTATATCTTGATAAAGTTCTTTTCCAACTTTAACGAGTTTCAATGAAAATTGATCAGCAATTCCACTTCCTAACCATATTCCCTGGTTAGTATTAACTACACTCCTATACCAATTATCGTATTCTAATTTCTTTAGTTTGTCAACATTCTCTACAAATATATACACGTGCTTAAACAATTCTTGAGATTTAGAAAAGAAACCTTCTAACAATTTTTGATTTTCTTCTGTTAGTCTACTTTTAAATTTTTCTATACCAATAATTACTATTAATTTGTTTTTATATTTTTCCAGTATTTTTTTATTAAAATTATTTGATTGATACAACGCATATTGCTCATTAACTTCTACAATTAAATCGTTAATAAACTGATTTGAATCCGATCTATAATATTTAATTCCACTTGTGTCACTTGTTTCATAAATATCATCATTATCTAATACTACAATGTCAGTATTTTTTTGTTTTCTTAATTGAGAAATCAATGCATTAATAAATTTTCCGAAGCTTGAAAAATCTTGAGAAGTAATGATATTAGAAAAATTCTTTTCAAAATTATAAGTAGATATCTCTAATTCTTCTTTTTCAATACCAATTGGAACAGAAGATAATCCATTTAAATATGGAGACACTAAATCTAGTGTTACTTTTTCAGGTAATATCAATACTTTTTTAGCACGTTCTTTATATTTCGTTTTTAACTCGCTACATGTTGAAATAATATAATTATTTATATCTTCAACATCCTTTATATATGATGTTTGAAATTCATGAATAGTATTCAATTCTATTAATCCTCTTCCATATACTTTAGATGGATATTTGCCTCTTACTCTATCAAAAATATTTGAATAATCATTTTCATCATTTAGTTGTAACGATATTTTCAATCTAAAATTCTTTGATAATTTGTATCTTATTGAATTAGAAGTAGTAACCGTAAATACAAATACTATTCCATATTTAGGACCTTCTCTTGTAATCTGAATAATTTCTTCTTCAAAATTTGGATAAGTTTCTTGAAATGCTTCAAAATTGTTTATTACTATTACAATTGTTGGAAGTTCCTTACCGCTATTCTTAAGATAATATTGATAATCTCCATAATAATCTGAAAATATTTTCTTTCTGTTATTAATTTCTTTTTTTATCATTTTAAATATATTATTTACTCTTTCAATATCATCAGAATACAATACATCACCAACTTGGGGAGCTTCGGTGAAAACTCTTAATGATTCGGTTCCAAAATCTATTAAATAATAATTTAATTCATTAACTGAATTACTTGTTATTGATGAATAAATCATACTATTAAGCAATAGTTCCTTACCACTATCTGGAGAGCCATATATTATTGCGTTTCCTTCTTTTGATAAAGGCATTGTAAGAATCCCTTGATATTGATTAAATGGATCGTCATATTCTCCAATAATTGGATTTATAACACCCTTTTCAGGTTTGTAATTATATTTTTGTATTAACTTATCAAGATATATTTTGTCAGGTATTCTGTCTAGCCATAATTGTTTTATGGAAATGTTTTCTTTTTTTGCAAGATTTGATAAATAATTGACAACGGCAGTTAATTGTTCTCCTTCAGAATTCAAATTCAAATTTTTTTGTTCTTCAACTTCTTTTACAATCATTCCAATATTATTAATAAAATCTATAGATGTATCTATCTCTTTCTTTATTTTATCGGATGGGAAATATTTGGCTCCCGTCCAAGCAGATTGGCCCAAAGAAAAATACTCATTATATCCTACTTGCAAATAATATCTTCCAACTTGCTTCAAACTTGCTGCATCAGGAGATTTTATTACATCCATACTATCAGCTTTTTCTTGTACTTTCAAGCATATCTTAAATCTACTGTTACTCCAAATTTGATCATTAACAACACCTGATGGTTTTTGAGTTGACAATATTAAATGTACTCCTAAACTTCTTCCAATACGAGCAGTACTAATCAATTGTTCCATAAATTCTGATTGTTGTGTTTTTAATTCCGCAAACTCATCAGAAATTATTAACAAATGTGGAATTGGTTCTTTTATTAAACCTTCATGATAAAATTTCTGATATTTATAAATATCTATGGTACTTTCTCCTAATTGCTCTCTTACCTCATTAAATAATCTTTGTCTTCTTTTTAATTCACTTTGTATTGATAACAATGATCTGTTCATTTCAACATTATCAAGGTTTGTAATTGAACCAGCCAAATGAGGTAATTTCATTCCTGTTTCATTGTTTTGTAAAGCTCCAACTAAAAATCCGCCTTTATAATCAATTAATACAAAGGACACATCATCCGGATGATAATTTACCGCCAAAGACACAATATAAGATAAAATCAATTCACTCTTTCCAGAACCAGTCATTCCCGCAATTAAGCCATGAGGTCCGTGTGCCTTTTCATGAACATCTAGTCTTGAAATCATACCATGACTATCAATTCCAATTGGAGTTTGTAAAGACACAATAGAATCATTTGTTTTCCATCTATACAAAGAATTTAATTGTTCAACCTTACCAACTTCAAACATTTCTAAAAAGGTATATATTTTAGGTAAAGAATACATTTCTTTTGAAAGCTTAATTGGAGTGTTTGCAAGAACTTTCAAACTAGGTTTTAAATTCTTAATTGCAGCTTTATCAAGAAAAAATTCTTTTTGTTTTGTAGAAATTAACTCACTTTCAAATACTCCACCCTTGTTGCTATCTATACTAATAAATGTAGTACATTCATTTGGTAAATTAGATAATGTTTCGTTTATAACTAGAACACTATATCCATAATTTGTTTTTTGTTTTAATACATCCCCCAGTATTTTTATGTTTTTTGATACATTATAATTATTAGTTATTATTACATAATATGGAATAAACGATTTATAGTCTTTTGAAGAATTACCTTCAGAATTAATTCTACCTTGTAACTCTTGTTCTAAAATTGATGACAATTCTTTCATTTCTTCATAACCGGTTGCAAAGTATCTAATTGTCTTATCGTCAGACCAAACATGGGGAATAGTCTTTAAATATTCCCAATCTTCTTGATGTTTTTCATCCATAAAGAAAACCAATTTTAAATCTTCATAACTGTGAAAAGTTATAAATTGAAGTAAAATTTCTTTAATAAACTCATTGGTCAAATTTCTTTTTCCAACAAGTGCAGAATAGTTTTTTTCCAAAAAAGATATGCTTATTGGAACATCTTTTAACTCTTTTGATACATTTACCATTCTATTTATTTCATCTTGTAAATTATCTTCATACATAGAGAAATGAGATTCAGGATATTTAATATCTATTTCCAAAGGAGTGTTCCCAATACCTAATCTAGTAGCCAAAAAATCGGGTTGTTCTATTTTTCTTTCCCAAAGTTGTCTATTTCTATTATTTATTATTACCTCACAAGTTGGAGCCGGCAAATAGTTTTCAATCAAAATTTGTCTTTGTTTTTTTGAAATAGCTTCTAATAGTTCTCTTCTAGAATCTATATATGCTCCGTATTTAGTTTGTCTTTCTTTTTCATATTCTATTTTTTTCTTCTTTTGGTACCTCTTATTTAATAAAGGCCACAAAATCATACTAATCATCATTGCAAATCCAATTATTAATGAAGGCAAAATAGTATTAAATTCAGCTTCTCCAGATAAATATCTATTTAATGAAGTAAAAACCGTCATCAAAGACATCATACTCATTGTAAGCATTGGCCCTATAATATAAATCATTGGCATTTCTTCTGTACTTTGTTTTGCTGGTGGCGAATCTATAACCATTACTTCTTTTTCAATTAGTGTTTTGAATCGTGGTGATCTAGAAAAATAATCTTCTTCTTTATATAATTCAATATTTTCTTCATCTTCAGTTTCTCTTTCAAAATCAACTGTGACAGGTTTATTTAATTTGAAAATATTTTGATTATATGAAATAACATTAAATGGATTGTTAATTAATAAAGAATTACCAACTATAATTATTTTCAAACCCATTATGAAAATAATATCTCCATTTTCTACTGTGGCCTCTTTAATAGACTCGTTGTTTAAATATGTACCAAACTTGCTATTTAAATCTATTATTCTCCATTTATTATCTTGAAATATCAGTTTGGTATTAATCCCACCAATTACTTCTAAATCATATACTATTTCATTAGTTTTATCTTTTCCAATATTTATTTCTTTTAAGTCATTAAAATCTAATTGAATAGTACTATTATCGTATATAGGACATGCATATAAAATATATATAGCGTTCTCTTTTGTTTTGATATAATAAAAACTATATTCAGATAGAAAAGTATAATCTAAAGTTATTCCATTACTTTCTATTATTTTATTTTCGTCATTGCTTACTATTTTCCACTTACCATCTTCTTCAAAAACATTAATTAAATTTTGATTCTTTTTATAAATGTTTTTGTCAATAATCCAATAACTCCCAAAAATATTAGATGGTAACTTAATAATGTCAATTTTGTCTTTTTTTATTAGTAATAATTGCATAAGTATCACATCCTTAAATAACCCCTATTATCTTATTTAATTATATATTAAATGAATACAAAAAGCAAATAAAAAATAAGATTATTTATTAATCTTATTTTGGTATTATTTATTAAATAATACTTTCAAAACAGTATCATAGAAATATGAACCCGTTCCAAAATCTCTTATTTCAGCATGTCCCACTCCCGACACATTAACAACACTCAAATTACCGTTTGTATAATTACTACTTCTTAAGGCATCTTCTAATACAGAACGGTATTGATTTCTTGGATCTACTGAATCATATTGATTATACTCATTAACATTTATTTTTGACCAAGAATACAGACTTCCATCAATACTATCATAAACTTTAGATGGAATGTTAGAATTTCCCAAATATTTAAATGTATTTTTTACATCATTTATTTTATTATCAGACGCTACCACTAAAAATGGAATATTTGGAGAAATGTTTTTTAAAGTCGTACTATTTGGTCCTCCATCAAAAACAACTACTCCTTTTAAATCAGTTTCACCATATTTATCTGCATATTTTGCACCGCCATGTAATCCGGCACTAAATCCATATAAAAACGCTTTGTCCTGTGTTTCAAAAGTACTTTTAACTTGAGTATAATATTCATGTATTGGATCAATATCGCTAGCATAATATTTGGCATTATCAACTTGAGGAATAATTATAATTGTTTGCAAATTAGGATTATTAGAGGTTTCTCTTATACCCATAACATTTGGCATTTGAGTAATGTTTATATAATTTGATGCTTCATTGTTTCCATGAAGTTCAATTAGTACGGGTAGATTTTTAGGAACTTCTCCATTTGCATCAACAGGCAAAAACAATAAATTATTTTTAAAACCTTTTCCATATGATTGCTTAACAACGTATGTGTTCCCAACTTTTTTAGGGTTTCCAGAGTTATCAAAAACAACTCCCAAATCTCTCAGTAATTGATTGCTCAAAACAATTCCTTCCTTACTTTCAAAATCAACAACCGGCGTTGTTGGTTCAGGCATTGATACAGGTGTTAATGTCGGTTCTATCGTTGGTTGAGATGTTGAACTTGGTATTGTAGTCGGTTCTATGGTTGATTGAGGTGTTAACGTTGGTGACACAGCTGACTCTTTTTCAACCACAGATGTTGATTCTGAAGATTCAACACCTTTATGAGTTTCTTTTTCATAAGTTGTTCTAGCTTTACTCAATTGCGCTATTTTTTCCTCAAGAAATATTAAAATGTAGTTATATTCCTTTTTTATTTCTTCTACATTTATTAATGTTTCTGCGGATTTTTTCCCATCCCAATTACTATCAATTGTGCTTAAATAGGTATTCATTTCACTTATCTTGTTTAAAAAAATGTCTTTTAAAACAATTAAGTCGTTTTCTATACTTTGCATTTTTGTTAGGTTAACTTTAACATTATTCATAAACACCTCTTCTTATTATTTAATCAATAGAAGATCTTCCAAGTAATGAATTATTACTATCCTTTGCTAATACCGTATTAAAAAAATCCTGTGAAAAAACCAAATCTCTTAACTCTTCGTGTCCGGTATTGGAAACATT
Source organism: uncultured Muribaculaceae bacterium (assembly GCA_964609995.1). GTDB lineage: Bacteria > Bacillota_I > Bacilli_A > RF39 > UBA660 > JAAYGD01. The sequence goes on along the minus strand of CAZSTI010000006.1, from coordinate 30,347 downwards.
AACTAAATTAAAACCATTAGAATATGGGTTTGCAACAATATTAAGTAATCCGCTATTATCTTTTTTTGACAAAATTGAACTCGATGTAAGATTTACATTTAAACTTTTAATAGCACTCAAAAATTGGCTGTTATAAGGGCCAGATTTAGTTGAAGTAAAAACATATATTGGTATATTTTGTGGTACATTCGCCAATCTTTCTGAATAAGTTGAAGGATCAACAATATATGCGGCTTTTACATCAGAAGAATAGTCTTTACAATATCTATAAAAACCTGCTCCTCCAGCACTAAATACATTAGCATTAAAGCCTGCTGGATCAGATTTTAATGAACTTGAAACTGTTGTATAAATATTATGAACTTTTTCTAGGTTATCGTTCAAAAATCCAGGAGCAGAGGATTGAGGCATAATAAAAATTGCCTGTAAATTAGGATTGGCATCTGTTGCTTTCAATCCCATAACTGGTCCTTTCATAAAACTACTAAATGTTGTTTCTTTATAAATCTCTTCTTTTTTATGGAACCATTTGGATGATGCAGAATGGCCATGGAATTCAACAAAAACCGGTAAATTAGTAGGGGTTTCGCCAGTACTATTTTTAGGAAAAGAAACAAGGTAATTCATTCCACCTAATTGTGCAATATATGCATTACGATACATTTGAGGAACACCATTTTCAAACTTAACACCCATATTTTTTAACGTTGCTTCATCTACTTTTATTGTACCAGCATTTGAGAAATAAGTATTGTTTTGAACATAGGATAACCCACTAGGTTCAAAAGTTGGTTGAGGCATTATAGTTGGAGGCACGGTTGGTTGTACTTCCTCCATAGATGATATTGATTCGGTAGTTTCAACTCCTTTATTTGTTTCTTTTTCATATGTGATTCTAGCTTTATTAAGAGCATCGATCTTTTTTTCTAATTCGATTACTAAATCAGTATATTCTTTTTTTATTTCTTCTATATTTATTAGAGATTCTGTAGACCTATTTCCATCCCAATTACTAACAATAACATCAATACTTGCATTTATTTCTATAATTTTATTTGATATCTTGTCTTTTAATATAATTAAATCATTCTCTATACTTAACATTTTATTTAAATCTACTGATACACTATTCATAAACACCTCTTTATTATTATATATATTATATCACATCATATATTTATTTTTTTATTAAAAATATTGGTGCCGGATGCAAGAATCGAACTCGCATCAAATGATTACGATTCACTCGTTTTACCATTAAACTAATCCGGCAAAAATAGAAAATAATTACTTTTCTATTAATGATAAACTAACTTTATTTTTATCTAAAAATATATCGTCTACATAGCAATCTACAATATCTCCAACATTAAACAAATCACTAGGATGTTTTATGTATTTATTGCTTAGTTTTGAGATGTGCGCTAAACCATCATTTTTTAAACCAATATCTATAAACAAACCAAAATCAACAACATTTCTAACTGTTCCTTGTAATTTCATACCTAAAGTTAAATCTTGAATAGTTAAAATATTGCTTTTTAATATTGGCGTTTTAAAATCATCTCTTAAATCTCTTAAAGGTTGTTTTAAAGAGGAAATTATATCTTTAAATGTATATTCGTCAATATTATATTCGTTTTTATTTATTTTTTCTAATTTTTCATTTAATATAGCTGAGCCCAAATCTTCTTTTTGCAATTCCAATTTGTTTAATAACTCTAATACTACTGAATAACTTTCGGGATGAATACTAGTTTTATCTAATGGATTTGATCCATCCATTATTCTCATGAATCCAATAGATTGTTGATATATTTTTTCGTTTAATATTTTTTCTAATTCTTTTCTTGATTCTATTTTTCCTTTTTTATTTCTATATTCAATAATATTTTCAATGTTTTTTTTATTTAATCCTGATACATATCTTAATAATGAATGACTCGCCGTATTAATATTAACACCTACTAAATTTACTGCCTTACTAACCACAAAATCCAATGACTCATTTAATCTGTTTTGTGGTACATCGTGTTGATACTGACCTACTCCAATACTTTTAGGTTCTACTTTAACCAATTCTGAAAGAGGATCTTGAAGTCTCCTAGCAATACTTATTGCGCTTCTTTCTTCAACATGCAAATTTGGAAACTCTTCTATTGCAAGTTTACTAGCAGAATATACTGATGCTCCAGCTTCATTTACAATAATATATTTTGTATCCTTTTTATAATCTTGAATATAATTTGAAATAAATTTTTCAGATTCTCTAGATGCTGTACCGTTTCCTATTGAAATAATATCTACTTTATACTTTTCAACCAATCTATTTAATTCTTCATTTGATTTTTCAACATCATTAATTGGTTCATGAGGATAAATAACACTCTTTTCCAAAAACTTTCCAGTTTTATCAATAACAGCAAGTTTACATCCAGTTCTAAAAGCAGGGTCCAATCCAAGCACTATCTTTTCTTTCATTGGTGGTTGAAGCAATAAGTTTTCAAGGTTATCCGAAAAAATCTTGATAGCTTGTTCGTTCGCTTCATCAGTTAATTCACTTCTAATTTCTCTTTCAATACTTGGAAATATTAATCTTTTATATCCATCTTCTGTTGCTTCGTGAACATACTTTGAAGATAATAATCCTTCAATTTTTATGTTTTCTTTATCTAAATATTCTATTATTTTATTATCATCTATATCGATTTTTATATTTAATACTTTTTCCTTTTCGCCTCTATTTATAGCAAGAATTCTATGAGGTTTTATAGTTTTCAAAGATTCTTTGTAATCATAATACATTTCATACACTTTTTCCTCATCTTTAGAATCTTTTTTCTTTTTTGAAGAAATTATTCCATTAGAATATATATAACTTCTTATCCATTTCCTAAAAATAGAATTATCACTAATCCATTCTGCAATAATATCTTTTGCGCCTTGTATAGCATCCATTTCACTTTTTATGTTTTCATTTAAATAATCACCTAAATTAGGTATATCTTTTGGAAAAGTCATTATAAACTTTGCAAGAGGTTCTAATCCGTTTTTAATTGCTTCTGATGCTTTTGTCTTTTTCTTTTCTTTATAAGGTCTATATATATCTTCTACTTCTATAAGTTTTTGACAATTTAAAATGTTTTGTTTTATTTCTTCAGTTAACATACCCTTTTCATCGATTAATTTAATTATATTTTCTTTTTTATTCATTAAATTAACTTGATATTCATAGACTTCATTAATACTCTTTATTTGTTCCTCATCTAAATTTTTTGTCATCTCTTTTCTATATCTTGCGATAAATGGTATAGTGTTGCCATCCTCTAATAATTTCAATACAGTTTCTATTTGTTGTTTTGAAATTCCTAAAGTGTTTTTCATTTGTTCAATTATAATATCATTCATTATGTAACTCCAATCTATTTAATTATAACAAATTTTATTCATATCTCAAAGAATCTATTATATTAATTTTAGATGTTTTTTTGGAAGGCAAATAACTAGATATCAATCCCATAAATATGCTTATTAATAATATATAAACAAAATATGTATAATTAATACTATTTGTTCTTAAATCAAAATATGTATAAAGAATTTTATCTGCAATAAATAGTAAAACAGATGAAAGACCAATTGAGATAATTGATGATATTATTCCATAAATAATTCCTTCATATACAAACAATCTCTTTACTTCTTTTTTATTCCATCCAATCGTTCTTAAAACTCCAATTTCTTTTGTTCTCTCTAAAACGCTTATATATAAAACAACCATAATCATAATACTAGATATAAAAAGTGACAAAAGAGATATAAAAGTTAATATATATTTAAATATATCAAATGCTTCATTAAATAATGTTAATGATTCTTCCAAATAAGATAGATAGTATCCTTCTTCAACTATTTCTTTTTTTAATTTACTAATATTATTAGATTCTAAATACAAAATATTTGGTTTAATATTATATAAATTATTTATATCATTGTAGTTTAAATATATAATGTCTTCTGACATACCATCTTCATATACCCCGGATATTTTATATATCTTCTTTTCGAATACTATATTATCATCTACCATGTTTTTACTTATTTTGTTTAATAAATTATTATTAATCATTATTTCATTATATTTTGGAAAATTACCATTTATTAAGAGATTTTTATTCATTTGTGAGGAATATGTATTTATTATGTTAAATTTATATAAATTATTATTATACATAAATATATATTTACCTCTATTATAATAACCAAATGATACGTTATTAACTAATTTATTTTCTTTGATTTCTTTTATTTCTAATTCTTCAAACTCTTCTGATACATTAGAATTATCCTGTTTTTCTTTATATATTTCAACAATATTTTTTGAATTAACTTCTCCTATAGAGTCATTTATATAACTTTTTACACTATCACTTAAAGATAGTATAACAATTAAACCTATTAACCCAATTGAGGTTCCTATTGAAATTAACAGTGTCCTAAACTTTTTTGATTTAAGATTACTAATAGATAAAACTATATTAGAAATAAATGATATTCTTTTTATTTTATTAATAATTGGTTTTTCTTCATAATATTCTATAAAATCATTCAATATTTCTTCTTTTTCTATAGACCCATCCTTTATTCTAATTATTCTGTGACTAAAACTTGATACAACACTTGAATGAGTCGCTATAATTATTATTTTACCCATTTTTGCAATTTCATCAAATATGCTTAATATTTCTCTAGTACTATTTGAATCCAATGAACCAGTAGGTTCGTCACATATTAATATTTTTGGATTATTTATTAAAGCTCGAGCAATTGCAACTTTTTGTTTTTGACCTCCAGATATTTCATTTGGCTTTTTATATAAATGATTTTCTAATCCCATTTTTTTTAAAATAATTGATGCTTTCTTTCTTCTTAAAGATATATTTCCATTGTAAAACGCAAGTGGTAAAGCAACATTGTCAATCAAGTTTAAATAAGAAATTAAGTTACAGTTTTGAAAAACAAAACCCACATTAGTTTTTCTATAATTTTCAGCATTTTCTCTAATGTCTTTACCTTCAAACAATAATTCACCACTATAATTTTTATCTAAACCTCCTATAATATTTAATAATGTACTTTTTCCACATCCACTTTCTCCAAGTATAGATACAATTTCTCCTTTATAAAACTTACAACTAATATTATTTAATACTTCTCTATCAAACGATTTGTTTATTGAATTAATTATTAATGTTTCCATATAATCTCCTCTGTTATTATATTAATTATTATTAATTAATTCCCTCTAAATAAAAAAAACTCAATATGAGTTTTTAAAAACCAGTGTTAAATCTTTCCTTATTTCTATTTATTTTTTTTATTGATCCGTCAATTATATCTTCATCGGTGAATCCCAATAATTTTCCCAAATTAATTAAATTAGATAATATTAATTTAATATTATTAACCTCAAAATCACTATTTAATTTGGATACTAATATATATAAATCTTTAAATTGTTTTACTATGTTTTTTTCATAAACACTTTCAAATTCATCATTAAGTTTAATATTAGCCATATTGCAAAAATGTAAAACCATTATTAAACAATCTGCGTATTCATCCATTATAACTTCTTTTTTACTAGGCTCTTTATTAGACCAATATTTAAAACACCTGGTTTCATTAGCCAATTCTCCTAATTCCACTAATAATTCTAAAATGTTTTTTTCGATAATTTCCTTATCTTTATTATTATAAAGCAAGTCAAAAATATTGTCTAATAATATATTTTCTTCATAAAGTTTTTGAAATTGTTTCATAAAATTCCTCTTTTAATAAAAATTATATACTTTTTTATAATTATGTACAATATATTTCTATGGCATATTTCTTTATACAAACAAATATATTAAATTTTACTTTTGTAAATCTTAGAAATCTATCTTTTTTTAGTTAAAATATTATAATTATCACAAACATTATAAATCCTATCATTTATATCTAAATATTCTCCTAAATTTATGAAATCAACAACTCTTTTAGCATCTTCAACAATATCTTTTCCTTTAATATCCATTGAATGCAAAGAAAATAGTAGTGTTTCGTTGGGTATATCTAAAGATTCTCTTATTTCGTTAATTCCCATGACATGCCCGTAACCATGAATCCAATGGTTTTCTAAACCATCAGTAGTCTCCAAAACCCTAAATAGCAGTCTTCTTAAATATGAAGGATGACAAAAAGGGAAATATAATTTTTGAATATTAGTTTTCTGTCCATCCTCTTTTAATATGTTTTTAATATATAGCATTTGATTGCCTGATCTAGCGATTTCAAAAAAATTTAAATTTACTCTATATCCCATACTCTCAAAAAAATCTATACAAGATATTACTATTGCACCAAAATTAAATAGTTGTTGAGAATTAACAAACCATGGATAGCTCGTGTCTACTCCAATTGAAATAAAGTTTTTCTTTTCTTCCAAGACTTTATTTCTCATGGATAAAGGTATATTATTGATGGCATTAAATACATTTGGAACACTACCAAAAACATTATTTTGAAGAACCATTTTTTTGGCAATATACGGAAATATTTTATCAAGTTGTTTTTTAGCTGATAAAAAACTATCAAAGCCTTCACTCCATCCACATTCAAACATTTCAATTGCCTGTTCTAAAGAATATGTCTTTGTAAACTCATAATCTCCTATAAAAGAGAATAATTTATCATAAGTAAAATTGGGTGCAGTTGAAGCCGTTTTTAAATAGCTTACAAAATCACTTGTACCACGAAAAGAAATATCAAACATTTCCCAAGATTTTTGTGAGTAATTTTTTAATAACATAATTTAAGCCCTCTTAAGTAATAATGTATTGAATTCCTTTGTGTATTCCGACTCAACAAATTCTTCTTCCTTAAATCTTTTGCTAATTATTTTCATATCTTCAACATCCAATTCTTTTATAACTGTATAAAGTAGAATCTCTTCATTTGAGAAGCCTGTTTTTTTCATTTTGAAGGCATATTCGATATTCCTTGTTGTTACGGTGTGCCTAATTCCACAATCATTAATAACTTTTCTAAAATCCCAAAAGAATGTTAACATATCTTCTTCAGAGACAATAGATTTCTCTAATTTTTTATCATAATCAAAATATATTTGAACAAACCTATCTAACGAAGCTGAATCCAATTCGCTTCTTCCACAATACATTCTATTAGCACCATTTCCCCAAGTATTTGCGGCGGCAATTACTCTAAAATCATTATGTGCTTGTGTAAATTCGCCATCTTCAAATGCCATATAAATATGCCCATCAGATGAACCAATAGCAGAGTTTAATGACAATAATGCAGAGGGGTGTGAGTTATCAATTTCGTCCAAGAAAAATAAACCTCCTTTTATAAATGCCTTATAAAATTGAGTTTGTTTATATTTACCGTTAGCATCTGTAAATCCTAATAATTTATATTCTTCACTAGCATTATTTGTATAATACATTTGAAGTCCTAAAGCTTTTGCAACTTGACTAGCACACACACTTTTACCACTTCCTGTAGGACCAATTAACATAACTGGTAATCCAATTCTTTCAAGTTTATAAATAGTCTCAAATTTTTCGTGATATAAATCGTTTTCAAGGATGGTATTTCCTTGACTAGTTATAATATGAATTTCTCTTGGTCTAACATCTTCTTGTTCAACTCTTTTTGTAACTTCTCTAACAACTTCTTCAATTATTCTTACCTTAGCTCTTTCTATAAAACTTACTAAATCGTAAGCCTGTCCTGCCATTTCTATTATTTCTTCTTTTTGACCATCTACAATAGCTTGAGTATTTTTTTTAGCTTGATCCATCATTTTTTGTTTTTCAACTGTCAATCCATCAATTATTTGTTCTTTAATACTCGAACTATATTTTTGAATGCTTTCTAAATCTTTTAAATATTTTTCAATTAAACTTTGAACACTTATTGTCAAGTTTCTAACATTAGTTTTTCCAAAAATCCTATCAACAACATTCTCTGTTTTTAAATCACTATTAATTTCATTAATTATTGCTTTTTTTATACCAACACTTTTTTCTGCCACTACTTGATTAAAGTATCTATTAATTTCTTCGTCAATATAAATCATTACTTCCAATTTTTGCTCTTCTGACATTTTATTCACCCCTAACTAATCGCATTTTTTTATTTGATTTTTCTATATACTCATTAAAATTACTTTTATAAAAATCCATATCTATTTTTGAGTTGAAATGGCTTAATATGTCATCAATTCCTATATTTGTATTACTTATTACATAGCTAACTACAAGTCTTAAATATTCTTCCTGACTATCTTTTGGCATATTTTGATAAAAATTTAATAACGCTAGTCCAACTGGGTAACTAATCATTGCATATAAATTATTATATGATCTTTTAATATTATTAGAAGCTCTTCGAATGTTTTCCCAATTCTTGGAATTTAAATTATTGAGACTGTTATATTCTGACAATGCTTTATTATAATTTAGAGTAGTTTCTTTCAAATTATTATTACAATAAATTGCATTATTAACATTTAATATTTCAAATGCCTGAACTTGGTCGTCATATCCAAAATCTAATTGATATCGTTGTTCAAATAACTTCCCAAATAATATAGAGACAGTTTCTGAATATATATCATTATTTACAGTTAATCTAGTATTTCCCGCTCTTCTATCATATCTTAATCCATGTCCTATTTCGTGAGCTAAAGCCATTAATGCCATCCCATTTGTTAAATGTGGTACATTTATCCTTGTATCTTCGACACTGCTATTACCCGGATTGATTATCGTTCCGCATACAGAATCCTCAATTTTCATTTTATCTATAAAGCGAACTCTATCATTTTTTAGCATATCAAGAAATATTAAATATAGCTCGGTATCTATATTTTTTAAGAAATATAGCAAATATTTTTTACCTGTTTTATCATTTAAGAAATTTGAGTTTTGTCTACATTTTATTGTTTCAAGCGGAACTTGTTTTTCATTACTGGAAAAACGATTTATAAAATCAAGGGTTTTATCCGGCATTTTTTCCATAATAGTATTCCCCCTTGTTTTTTTGTTTAATATCCTATCATAATAACTGTTTTTTTACAATATTATCAAAGAATAAAATAAATTAAGTTTTTCATACTAAGAAATTGACCTTAATCAATATCAATGAACAATGATCAAGTAATTATCACACACCTAATTTTATTTATAAAGCACGAAAAAAGCACCTATTTTATAGGTACTTAATCAACAATTACAATTTGGTGGAGCCGATGGGAATTGAACCCATGTCCGAAATTGTATTTAATAAAATTACTACAAGTTTGTTTGAATTTTAATTTAATTATTATCTATAATTCAACAAAATAATAATAACGATTCTAATTTTAATTCTTTAATCTACTTAGAAGATAGATTAATATATCTTATTTTATTGAACCCTTATAATCCATCATAAGAAAATAGAAAATAAAGGCCTAGCTGCTTATTAAGCGAATGCTAGATTTGTATTTCTGTTTCCAGTTATTTAAAGTTTTGGATTTGACGCATACCTTACGACTTGCAATTTTACTATCAGCAATCCCGTCGAAACCAAGACGGCCCCGTGTAAGACATTATATCACAATTAATAAAAAAACAATATTCAATTGTTTTTTCTTAAATCTCTTTCGATATCTCTCTTTTTTATTGTTTCCCTCTTGTCGTATTCTTTCTTTCCCTTTGCAACGCCAATCAATAACTTAGCTCTTCCATTTTTAAAATACATCTTAAGAGGTACCAATGTATATCCTTCAATATTAACCTTTGAACTTAGTTTTAAAATTTCGTTTTTATTTAATAACAGTTTTCTAGTTCTTGTTTCTTCGTGATTAAATATATTCCCTTTTTCATAAGCTGAAATATGAGTATTTAAAAGATAAGCCTCATTATTTCTTATTACCACATAACTATCTTTTAAATTACATTTTCCTTCTCTTATAGATTTTATTTCAGTACCTTTTAATACAATTCCGGATTCAAAAGTATCACTAATAAAATAATCAAATCTTGCTTTCCTATTTTCTATTTCCATTTTTTCACCAACTTTGCTTGAAACATATATGAGTTATTATATCAAAATATTCATAATTATCTATATTAAATCAAAATCAATAGTTCTTTCTTCTTTCGAAGCATTTGCAACCTTAACTTTTAATTTGTCTCCTAATTTATATTTTTTTCCTTTATCCTTACCTACAAACATTTGAGTAGATTCATTAAGAACGAAATAATCTTCTCCCAATTCGCTAACATGAATGAAACCTTCTATTAAGTTTGGCAATCTAACAAAAATACCAGATGGAATCAATCCGGAAATCATTCCTTCATATTCTTCCCCAATATGGTTCATCATATATTCTGCCATTTTCATATCATTAACATCTCTTTCACATTCTATAGCATCTCTTTCTTTTGTTGATATATGTTCACAAATAATATTTAAATTTCCAATTTTATTTTCAAAATTATTATTAATATATCCTTTTAATAAAGAATGAATCGCCAAATCAGAATATCTTCTAATAGGACTAGTAAAATGAGTATATATTTCACTTGCCAATCCAAAGTGTCCTATATTTACAGGACTATATACAGCTTTTTGCATAGATCTAAGACCTAAAGAAGAAATTATTTCAAAATCTTCACTATCTTTTAACGAATCCAATACTTGTTGAATAAATTTTGGAGTAATATTTTTATTTTTACCTTTTATTATATGACCAAGACTTCTTATCAAAGATAAAAAATTTTCTATCTTTTCTTCTTTTGGTATACCATGTACTCTATAAATAAATGGATATCCTAACCAAAACACATAACTTGCAATAGCTTCATTTGTAACAATCATAAAATCTTCAATTAATTTCTCACCAACTCCTCTTTCTCTAACTTTAATTTCAGTTGGTTTTCCTGATTCATCTACTTCAATATAAGGTTCATCAATATCAAAATCTATATATCCTTTTTTTATTTTTGAGTTTCTTATTATCTTTGATAATTCAAACATCATTTTTAAAGAATCAACATAATTTTCATATCCATTTATGTTTTCATTGTTTTCTAGTATTCTATTTACTTCTTTATATGTCATTCTTTTATTAGAATTAATAACGCTTTCATATATGTCATAATTTATTATTTTTCCTGTTAAATCAATTTCCATATCACAGGTAACCGTTAATCTGTCAACGCCTTCATTTAAAGAACAAATTCCATTAGATAATTTATGTGGTAACATTGGAATTACCCTATCTATAAGATAGACACTATTGCCACGATTAAATGCTTCTTCATTTAATTTTGAATTAGGTTTAACATAATTACTTACATCCGCAATATGAACTCCAAGTTTATAATTTCCATTATCAAGAATTTTTATAGATACAGCATCATCAAAATCTTTAGCGTCATCTCCATCTATTGTAAATATTTCTTCTTTTCTTAAGTCTTTTCTATTTATATAATCAATTTCTAATACTTCTTCCTTAATATTATTTACTTCATCTATTACTTCTTTAGGAAATATTTCGTTTATATTATGTTCATATACTATTTGTAATATATCCATACCCGGATCATTTTTGTGACCCAATATCTTAATAATTTTACCTTGATAATTACTACCTTCAATTTGTTTGAAGGGCTCAACTAAAACTATATGACCAGGCATAGCATTATTTCTATTATTTTTATCTACAATAATATTCAATCTTATTTTATCTGTATCAATATTAATTTTATATTCCTGATTATCATATGTTAACTCACCAACTACATTTTTCAATTCCCTATTTATTACTTTTACTACTTTTCCTTCTTCTTTATTTATTTTCTCAATTGCTACCAAATCATTATGAATAGCATCTTTCATATTTGAAGAATGTATATAAATGTCTGGAGCATCTTCTAACAATAAAAAACCAAAGCCTTTTCTATTAACAGATAGTCTTCCCACAATTAAATGAGTATATTTAAATAATGTATATTTACCACTATTAGTTTTATATAAATCTCCATTTAATTCCATACTTCTAATAACATCACATAACTCAGTTAAAGAAGAAGTTTTCTCTAAATTTAATGCATCAAATAATTCGTTTTCATTCAATGGCTTTTTATTTAAATCTAATAATTCTAAAATCTTTTCCTTCATGTTTCCTCCATAAGTCTTATTTACTAATCACACTTTCTTTTTCAATTGTATTTTTGATAATATATTCAAAATATGTATCAATTTCCAATTCTTTTCCTTTTAATTGAACATCCCCATTTTTCCAATCTTCATATATTTTTTGAATCTCATTAGAACTTCTCGGAACAAATCTGTTGCCATCGTATTTATATTCGATGTTTGTACAGGGTCTAAATTCCATAAAATTGTTACGATCAAATTCATCCATCTCTAAAGATCCTTTTTCAAATTCTTCGTTAAATAAATCAAAAATATTTTTAACTTCTACTCCAACAAGTCTCCAGGTAGTTCCAACGTTATCCAAAAACGTTTGTCTTTTTGTTTTCGATTTATTAATTTCTTCCTCAGAAGGTACAATTCCTAAATCTTCAAGAAAAATAGAGGCATCTTTATGCTGAGATAAAAAAGCATCAATTTCACTTGTTTGAACATAATAATTGTCTTGTACGTATCCAGGAAATTTTTCTTTTAAATAATTATCTTTTTCAATAAATGAGTTTCTAATGCTTACATTTTCAAAAGTTCTTCTTTGATTAAAATGTTGAAATTCATGAGAAATTGTTTCAAATAATCTTAATGCTTCTCCTTTTTGAAATTCTTCTATCTCTACTCTATTAATTTCAAATCCTATGTATCCATCATAACAACCCAAATATTCACTACTATCTACAATTTCGATATTGGGTTTATTTGGAGAATCAAAAATGATCATAAATAATAAACCAATATATTCGGTAATTAAATCTTCAATAGTTTTTGTGTTTACTTCTTTTGTATTATAAAATATTTCATTTAATTCTTTTTTTACTTTTTCAAAGTTCTCAATTACCATACATCCTCCTTTATTATTATAAAATAAAAAAGAACTAAAATATAGTTCTTAATCAATCATTTACGTTATTGTAAAGACATAATCAAACAAATAACAAAAAATAGTACTCCTAAGATTAGAGTTAGACGAGTTATAAATAACTCACTACCTCTCTCTTTTCTATTGCTAAACAAGTCAAGATTACCTCCCTGTATTATTTGAGAAGCCCCTTCTGCTTTAGCACTTTGTAATAATACTAATGTTATTAATAATATAGATATAATTATTAAAAATGTTTCCATCTATTCACTTCCTATCAATTTACCATAATTATTCAGTAAATGGTACAAATGCCATAAAACGAGCTTTTTTAATTTCGGTTGCAATTTCTCTTTGATGTTTAGCGCAAGCTCCTGTAGCTCTTCTAGGTAAAATTTTTCCTTTTTCATTAATGTATTTTTTTATTATTTCAACATCTTTGTAATTTATAGTTTTACCTTGGCATAATTGACATACTTTTTTTCTTTTTTTATAAAACTCTGCCATTATTCCTCCTTCTTAGAATGCAATGTCATCATCGCTTAATTCTACTGTTTGTCCAAAATCAATGTATGGATCTTCTCCAACATCTGTAGTTTGAACATTATCTAGTGGTTCGTAATTATTATTACTTTCCATTGATCTTTGACCTTTAGGTTCTAAAAATTGAACCGTATCTGCAACAACTTCAGTAACATAAACTTTTTTTCCATCTTTATCATCATAATTTCTAGTTTGGATTCTTCCTTCAACCGCAACCAAACTACCTTTTGTAATATATTTTTTAACATTTTCTGCTTGTTTTCTCCAAGCTATTATATTAATAAAATCAGCTTCTCTAACTCCACTTTGATTTGTGAATGGTCTGTTTACCGCAATAGAAAAAGTTACTGTAGCAATATTACTTGGGGTATATCTTAAATCCGGATCTCTTGTTAATCTCCCGATTAACATTACTTTGTTCATCATAACTTCCTCCTATTACTTACTGATATTTATTATCATATGACGAATAATATCTTCGCTAAGATTAGCAATACGATCAAATTCTTTTTGTGCTTTTGAATCTTTTGAACTAATTTCATATAGAAAATAGAATCCACTTTTGTGATTCTTAATTTCATATGATAATTCTTTTTGTCCTAGTTCTCTGAATGTTTCAACCTTTGCACCATTGTCTTTTAATATACTATCAAAAGTTTTTAAAAGTCCTTTTTGTGCTTCAGCCTCCATATCCGGTCTAACTATGAACATTATTTCATATTTCATGTTTTACCTCCTTTCGGTCTACGGCTTTTTATTAAAAAAAGCAAGGAGTAAATTAATACTCGGGTTAATTATAACAAAAATTATATTATAAGTAAACAAAAAAACTATTATACATTAAATCTAAAATGACAAATATCCCCATCTTTCATAATATATTCTTTTCCCTCTAATCTGGTTTTTCCTGCTTCTTTAACTTTTAATTCGCTTCCATAATGAATTAAGTCCTCATATGTCATTACTTCGGCTCTAATAAAACCTCTTTCAAAATCGGTGTGAATAATTCCTGCACATTCTGGCGCCTTCATTCCTACCTTATATGTCCAAGCCCTAACTTCATCTGTTCCAACAGTAAAAAAAGTAGCTAAGCCAAGAAGTTTATAGGTTGCTCTAATTAATAAATCCAATCCACTATCTTCAATACCTAATTCTTTCAAAAACGACATCTTGTCATGTTCGTTTAATTCACTTAATTCACTTTCGATTTTAGCACACATTACTACACATTCAGAACTATTTTTCATTGCATATTCTTTTACCAAATCTATGTATTTATTACCATTAACCAAATCTTCTTCTTTTATATTAGCAACATAAATTACTGGTTTTAATGATAATAATCCAAATGATTTCAATATTTTTTCTTCTTCACTAGTATATGTTAATTTTCTTGCTGGCAAATTATTATCTAATGCCTCTTTAATTTTAGTAAATAATTCTAACTCAATCATAGTATCTTTATCTTTAGTAGTAATAGCTTTTTTTTCAACTTTCAAAATTCTAGCTTGAACTATTTCTAAATCAGATAATATAAGTTCCATTTCCAAAGTTTCAATATCTCTAATAGGATCAATTGTATTTTCTACATGAATTATATTATCATCATCAAAGCATCTAACAACTTCACAAATTGCATCAACTTCTCTAATATGAGTTAGAAATTTGTTCCCTAATCCTTCTCCTTTAGAAGCTCCTTTTATTAAACCTGCTATATCTATGAATTCATATGTAGCAGAAATCGTTCTTTCAGGAACATACATATCTTCTAATTTAAGCATTCTCTTATCTGGCACAATTACAACTCCTACATTTGGATCAATAGTCGCAAAAGGATAGTTAGCAGCCAAAATATTTTTTTTAGTAATAGCATTAAACATAGTTGATTTACCTACATTTGGAAGACCAACTATTCCAGCTTTTAAACTCATTATAACACCTCCCATTTATAATGATGGATACACACCTATACCAATCGGAATATTAATAATAAACCAGCATAATATAAATATTAACCAAAATATTGTTATTACAAGAAAATATGGTAATAATAATTTGTATATATCTCTAATTTTTATTTTTTCATTCTTCTTAGAATATATTAATATAACTCCTAAAAATACAATAAAATAAGGAAAAAGAGGAGTTATTATATCAGAAGTAGTTTCACCAAGTTTATAAACTACATTCATAAATTCAGGACTAACATTTGATTTCATAAACTTTTGAGTTACTATAGGGCCTAAAATTGCTACTTTAGTAATTGACGAAGGTTCAATAATGTTTACTACTAATATTAGCAAGAAAAAGATTAAAATTAGGGGTAAACTTGAAACATTCAAACCTGCGATTAAATCCGCAATCCAAATAGTAAATACTGTACCGATATTGCTTTTTTGAAACAACGCAATCAATTGAGATGCAAAAAACAAAAGAATTAATACACCACTTAAATTATTTAATGAACTAAACAAATAGTTTGGAATGTTTTTATTATTTTTTAAAGTTCCTGTAATTGATCCATAAATCCAACCACATATAAGTAACATAGACAATATTATAAATGATAATCCTTCAGCCACATAAGAATTTGGACTAAATATTCTTGAAAGAGTATCTTTTTCTTGATAATCTAATAGTAATCCTGATAAAGGTGCTCCAGTTGGAACCAACATATATACAAAAAATATACTTAAAACTACAGAAATAATCATACATAAAAACATTGCTTTTTTCTTTTTATTTTTAGGAATTATATCTTCATCTAATACTTCTTCAATCTTATATTTAGATAATCTCTTAGAAGTAAATTTTTCAGTTATATAAGTAATTAAAAAAGCTAAAGATATTGAACCAATAATTCCAAAAAACAAACCGCTATTAATATTAAATCCATAAGTAGGATCGATTATTTTTGCTCCAATTAATATATTATTTATAGCATCATAGCTAATTTGAGAAACAATAAAATTTATTCCTGTTCCTGTAGTAATTCCAATAAATGAAGCGAAAATTGCAACAATAGGATTTCTATTATTCGCTAAAAACAATATGGCAGAGATTGGTATTATTAAAGTAAATGCAACTTCTCCAATTAAGTTTGACAATATTGAAATTAAAACAACAATAAATGTTAACCAAAATTTATTAATTTTACTTGTCCAAGATTGAAACATGTATGAAAATAACCCCGTTTTTTCTGCAAAACCTATACCTATCAAAATAAATAAGAACATAGCTAAAGGTTTAAAACTAATAAAATTAGATACTACATTTCCAACAATATACCTAATTCCTTCTCTTGAAAACAAAGATTCAACAGATATCAATTTTGATTCCAAATTACCACTAATTGCATTCTTTACAAGATAAGTACCTTCCCAATTAAATAAAGACCCAATTATGCTTAATATAAATACAACAATAATTGCAAAAACAAAAAATATTATTGCATTATTAAACCAGGCCTTCTTTTTATCGTTTTTTTCTTCTTCCATATTATTCAACCACTTTCTTTAATCTTTTTTCAAAATCAACTCTATTAATCATTACTATTCTATCACATTTTGTACATCTTAATTTAATATCTATTCCTGTTCTAATTACTTCCCATTTATTTTCTCCACATGGGTGTTGTTTTTTCATCACAACAATAGACCCTTCTTTATAATCTTTCATATTTCCTCATTTAATATCTATCTCTAATATTTCCAATATTCTATTTAAATCTTCTTTTGATTCATATTTAATTTGTATTTTATTATTATTAACAAAAACCGAAGCATCTAATTTATCTTTTAAGGCTTCTTCTATATATTTATATTCTACTGGTTTTGGTACTCTATTTATTATTACCTTTCTTTTATAATTGTTATCAACTAAGGATTCTAAATTTCTTACACTTAAGTTTTCTTCAATAACTTTTTTTGCAAGCAATTCGATTTGAGAGTGGTCTTCAAGCTTACTGAGTACTCTTGCGTGTCCCATAGATATTTCTCTTTTTAATAACATATCTTGTACAACTGTGGGTAAGTTCAATAAACCTAAAATATTTGTTACATGACTTCTACTTTTTCCAATCTTAATTGCTAAATCATCTTGTGTTATTTGTAAAGAAGAAATTATTTCCTTATATGCATTGGCCTCTTCAATAGCAGTTAAATCCTCTCTTTGAAGATTTTCTAATAATGCTATTTGCATCATTTGTTCATCGGAAAAATCTCTTATTAAGGCAGGAATTGTTTCTAATCCAGCCATTCTACTTGCTCTAACTCTTCTTTCTCCCGCAATTATTTCATATCCTCTAATACTCTTCTTAACTATTATTGGTTGAAAAACCCCATAATTTTTAATTGATTCAGATAACTCTCTAAGTGAATCCTCATCAAATACCTTTCTAGGTTGGTAGGGATTCTTTCTTAATTCATCTAATCTTATTTCAACTATTTCATCTTTTGTTGCTTCTTGCAAAATTCTTTCTTCTATTTTTTCTATCTCTAAACTTTCAGAATTAAATAATTCTTCCAATCCTTTTCCTAAAGCTCTTCTTTTATTTTCCATTTCTAAAAATCACTTCCTTTGCTAGGTTCAAATAAGCATCTGTTCCTCTACTATTTGGATCGTATACATGAATTGGTTTTCCATAAGAAGGGGCTTCTGATAATTTAACTAATCTTGGTATTAATGTATCGTATACTCTTTCTTTAAAATATCCTCTAATTTCGGTTACAACTTCTATTCCTAATTTAGTTCTAGAGTCAAGCATAGTTAATAACACACCCTCTATATCCAGTTTAGGGTTTAGATTTTTTTGTACCAACATTATTGTATTTAGTAATTGCATAATTCCCTCTAGCGCAAAGAATTCACATTGAACAGGTATTATTACTGAGTCTGATGCAACCAATGCGTTAGTGGTTAATAATCCCAAAGATGGAGGGCAATCAATTAAAACGTAATCATAATAATTTTTTAAAATTAAAATATGTTTTTTTAATTGAGAAGTTTTTATAAAACTAGGATCTTTTGCGCTCTTATTTAATAATTCTATATCCATACCTGCCAAATTAATAGTTGCCGGTATAATATCTAAATTTTTATATTTGGTTTTTTGAATAGATTTTGATACTTCTTCTTTATCCGTCATAACATCGTAGATACTTGTTGATGCATCTCCTTTATTAATTCCTACTCCAGTTGAAGAATTTCCTTGAGGATCTAAATCTATAAGTAAAGTTTTCTTTCCTAAAAAACCCAAACAAGCAGCCAAGTTAATACTAGTGGTTGTTTTACCAACACCACCTTTTTGATTTACTATAGATATTATTTTGCCCACATTACCACATCCTCTATAAGTATAAATATATTTTATCAAAAAAAAAGACTTTTGAAAACGTTTTATTCTTTAATATCATGTCTTCTTAATTTATTTGCAATTTCTTTAATCTTTCTAAGTCTATGATTTATTCCCGATTTAGTAACTTTTTTACCAGTTTCCAATTCAATCTTCTTGCTTAATTCTTGAAGTGAAAGTTCATTATATTTTTTTCTAAATTTAATAATTTCTATCAATTTTGAATCCAAACTATCTAAATCAATATTTTTTTCAATAATTTCTATATCTTCCAATTGGCTATTAGCGGATCTAAATGTTTTTTCCACATTAGCCTGCTCACAATTATTTAATCTATTAACCATGTTTTTATAATCTTTATATATTCTTATATCTTCAAAATACATAACCGAATTACTTGCTTTTATAATTCTTAAGAAATCCCCTATTTTTTCTCCTTCTTTTATATAAACTACAAAATTGTTTTTTCTTTCAATTAATTTACTATTTAACATAAAACCATCTAATAATTCACATATAAATATAGAGTATTCATAATCATCTAAAGAAAATTCCAAGTGATAAGTAGATGATTTGGGGTCATTAATTGAAGCCGAAGATAGGAACAATCCCATTAAGTACGCTATTTTCTCTTCATCTCCATTATATATATACTCTTTTGGAATATTAAGAAATATTCCTTTATCATTAACAATGCAAGTATCTTTTAATATTTCATCTTTTTTTATTTTTATTTCTAAAATATAAGCATATATATCTTTAAAATTATATTTTTTTCTTACTGTTATTTTTGCTCTAGTATTATATATATCATTAATTATATTAAAAAGGAAATTAGAAATGTCTCCATTATCTGTTTCAATTAATATTCTATCTGTTTCTACAACAGCATTATTTCTTAAAAAAGCTGAAAGAAAAGATATTTTTTCAACTTTACTCAAATTTTGGTTCATTATTTCTTCTTTTACCTTAAATGTAAACGACATTTTACTCCCTATTATTAATATATTTTATTGCACTATTTGCAGCAGTTGCTCCATCGCCAACCGCAGTAGAAACTTGATATAAGCCCTTATATGTAGCATCACCACAAGCGTAAATTCCTTTTTCACTTGTCTCCATATGTTGATTAACAACTATATAATCATCATGTTTTTTTAAATCAATATAATCAGTTGAAGGATAACTGCCTAAAAGCACAAACAATCCATCTATTTTAATTTCGTTATTGTTTACTAATATGCTTTCTATTTTACCATCTTTTTCCTTTATAGAATCAATTGTATTATTATAATATTCTATATTATTTATATTGTCTCCCTTTATACCAACTATATATACTTTTGAACATATATTAGATAAATATTTAGCTTCTTCTATACCCTCTTCATTATTGGTATATACTCCAACTACTTTATCTTTATAAAGATTGCCATCGCATATAGAACAATAGCTAATTCCATTTCCTAATAATTTTTTTTCAATATCTAGCCCCGTTTCAATTGGTTTCCTGCCAGTTGCTAGTATAATTGATTTACATCTAATTTCTTCTTTATTTGTTACTATAGTAAAATCTTTTTCTTTATTTATTTTTATTACTTTTCCATATATATATGGAACACTTAATTCTTGCATTTGAGAAAAAACATTAAAAGCTAAAGATGGTCCATCAATACTTAATATTCCTGGATAATTATCAATATTGTTTACTCTATTTAATTGACCACCAGGAGCTGTACTTTCAATAATAGCAACATTAATATTAGCTCTTTTTAAATATATTGCAGAGGTCATACCAGATATTCCAGCACCAACTACTACAACATCAAAACTTGATTTCATTAGAATACTCCTCTACATAAAGATTAGAAAATCTATTTGAAAATAGTTTATACACAAATACACTGGTTCCTATAAATACTAATAATAAAGATACCACTTGTGCAACCCTAATGTCACCATACATCAAACTATCAGTACGCATTCCTTCAATAAAGAATCTTCCTATTCCGTACCATATAAAATATAAAGAAGTTAATTGACCTACTTTTAAATATTTATAAAATTTTCTAATTAGTATTAATACAATGAATCCTAATAAACACCATAAAAATTCGTAATAAAAAGTCGGTTGATAATATGTTCCATCTATTTTCATTCCATCTATTACAAATTTTGGAATTAACAGCATTTTTTCTAACGCTAATCTTGTTGTTTCTCCACCATGAGCTTCAGAATTGAAAAAATTACCCCATCTACCTATTGCTTGACCTAATATAAGACCCACTCCTAATATATCAAGCAATTTTAATATGTTACCTTTGTACTTTAAAGAATATATAGACGCAAATATTATTCCAAAAATTATACCACCATGTATTGCTAAACCACCATTCCATATTTTATATATTTCTGACGGATTAGCCGCATAATAATCCCAATTAAATAAACAATAGTATACTCTAGCTCCTACTATTCCAAATAATACAGTCCAAAATAACAAATTACCTAAAAATTCTTTGTCATAATTATATTTTTTTGCTTCTATTGTTATTACAAAATAAGAAAATATAATTGCAATTAGAATTATAACCGCATAATATGTTATTTGAATAAATCCCAAATTTATTAATACACTATTCATTTTGCCTCCATATTTATTATACTACTAATTTTTTACGAATAAAGTTAATTCCTAATATTTAACACTTTTTTTAGATATTCACCCGTATATGAATTCTTAACTTTTATAATTTCTTCGGGAGTTCCTTCTGCAATAATTTCACCACCAAAATCTCCACCTTCAGGTCCTAAGTCTATTATGTGATCAGATACTTTTATTACATCCAAATTATGTTCTATAACTATAACGGTATCACCATTATCCACTATTTTATCTAATATTACAAGTAATTTTTTTATATCATCTACGTGTAATCCGGTCGTGGGTTCATCAAGAATAAACAAACTTTTTCCTGTTGGCCTTTTTTGTAATTCTTTAGCCAGTTTAACTCTACTAGCTTCTCCCCCACTTAATGTAGTTGCGCTTTGTCCAAGTTTAACATATCCCAGTCCAACTTTAGAAATCATATCCAATTTGTTTTTTATTTTAGGAATATTTTCAAAAAAAGGAAGCGCTTCATCAACTGTCATATGTAATACATCAGAAATTGATTTATTTTTAAATTTAATCTCTAAAGTTTCTTTATTGTATCTAGTTCCCCCACATATTTCACAAGGAACATATACATCCGCTAGGAAATGCATTTCTATTTTCTTAACTCCATCTCCATAACAAGCTTCACATCTTCCTCCTTTAATATTAAAAGAGAATCTACCTTTATTATAACCTCTTATTTTAGCTTCTTTTGTGCTTTCAAAAACGCTTCTTATATCGTCAAATACTCCCGTATAAGTAGCGGGATTACTTCTTGGCGTCCTTCCAATTGGATCTTGAGATATCTCTATTACCTTATCAATATTATCAAGTCCTTTTAGACTTTTATAATTACCTGGATTTATTTTACTTGAATATAATTTTTTGGATATTATTTTAAATAAAGTTTCATTAATTAGAGAACTTTTTCCGGAACCAGATACTCCAGTTACACATATTAATTTATTTAAAGGAAATTTAACAGATATGTTTTTTAAATTGTTATGAGTACATCCTTTTAACTCAATAAATTTTCCGTTTCCTTTTCTTCTTGTTTTCGGAATATCAATTTTTTCCTTACCACATAAATATCGTCCTGTTATACTATTTTCGTTTTGCATAACTTCTTGAGGAGTTCCCTTCGCAACAACATAACCACCCTCTATACCCGCTTTAGGTCCAATATCAATTAAATAATCTGCTTGCATCATTGTTTCCTCGTCATGCTCAACCACTATTAATGTATTACCTAAATCTCTCATTTCAAATAATGAGTTAATTAACTTTTGATTATCTCTTTGATGAAGACCAATACTTGGTTCATCTAAAACATAAATCATACCAGAAAGTCTTGAGCCTATTTGAGTTGCTAACCTTATTCTTTGAGCTTCTCCACCGCTTAATGATCCGGAGCTTCTATTTAAATTTAAGTAATTTAATCCCACATTTAACAAAAATTTCAATCTATCTTTAATTTCTTTTATTAATATTTGAGATATTTCCATTTCCTCTTTAGATAATTTAATTAATTCAAAAAAATCAAATATTTTATCAATACTTAAATTAGACAATTCATATATATTTTTGTTACTTACATAAATATTTAAAGAGGATTCCATTAACCTCGCACCATGGCAAACTTCGCAAGTTAGCTCAGTCATATATGATTCTAACCACATTCTTATGAATTCGCTTGTGGTTTCCATATATCTTCTTTCCAAATTATTACTTATTCCTTCATATTTTTCAATTTTATTAATTCTATTTCCACTTCTAGTTGAAAAATTAAATTCTATTTTCTCATCTGTACCATATAAAATAAGATCCAATTCTTTTCTAGATAAATCTTTAATCTTTTTATTCATATCTATATTATAATGTTTACACACTATTTCTAACATTTTTATATAAATATTGAAATCATCCATATTAGCAAGAGGCACAATAGCACCATTATTTATACTCTTTTCTTTATCTGGAATTATTAAATCTTCATTAATTTTTAATTTAACTCCTAATCCTTTACATTCGTTACATGCTCCATAAGGAGAATTAAAAGAAAATATTCTAGGTTCTAATTCTTCTATGCTAAAATCACAATGAGGACAAGCAAAATTTTCGCTCATTAATAATTCTTTGTCACCAATTATATCTATTAATACTTTTCCTTTTGATAATTTTGAAGATATTTCTATAGCTTCAAATAATCTACTCCTTATATCTTCTTTGATAATTAGTCTATCTATAACTACATCAATATTACTTCTTATGTTTTTTTCTAATATAATTTCTTCACTTAAATCTTTTTGCTCTCCGTTTATTCTAACTCTAGTAAATCCTTCTTTTCTTAAATTATCAAGTAAATCTTTATGTGTACCTTTTTCTCCTCTTACGATTGGAGAAATTACCATTAATTTTGTTCCATTTTCATATGTTAATATTTTGTTTACCATTTCTTCAATACTTTGTCTTACAATCGGTACTTTATGTGTTGGGCAATAAGGTATTCCCAATCTAGAATATAATAATCTTAAATAATCATATATTTCAGTAACAGTACCAACTGTACTTCTAGGGTTATTATTTGTAGTCTTTTGATCAATACTAATAGCGGGGCTTAATCCTTCAATTGAATCCACATCAGGTTTGTCAGATACTCCTAAAAATTGTCTAGCATAAGAACTTAAGCTTTCAACATATCTTCTTTGTCCTTCCGCATAAATAGTATCAAAAGCAAGTGAACTTTTTCCACTTCCGGATACTCCAGTCATTACAACAAGTTTATTTCTAGGAATATCTATATCTATATTTTTTAAATTATTTTCTCTCGCACCTTTTATTATTATTTTTTCCATATTATTCCTCTTATCTAGATAAAATATCTTCTATTTGTTCTTTGGTTATTTTTCCTTCTCTTAATACTTCTATATTGCTTTTATTTGATTTTAATATTGTGGATTCAATGCCTTTTTCAATTGTTCCAATATCTATTGCATATCTTATTTTATTAGACAATTCATGACTTAGTTCATTTAAATTATTAATAGGTTTTTCTCCCGAAACATTTACACTCGTAAGTACAAGTGGGGAATTTATTTCATTTATTATTTTTTTTACTATTTTATTGTTTGGTATTTTTATTCCAATATATTCTGAATCTTTTGTAATTAAATCTATTGATGATTGCCTTTTCTTTAATAATAATGTAATTGGACCAGGCATTAATTTTTTTATTATTTCTTTTTCTAATTTATTTGTAATATAAGCATATTTAATAATATCTTTTTTTTTATTTAAATTTATAGCTAATGGCTTTTTACTATCTCTTTTTTTTATTTTATATATTTTGTTAATGGCTTCATTATTAAGAGCATCACAAGCTATTCCATAAATTGTATCAGTAGGTATTATTACTAGATTTCCTTTTTTTATTTCATCTATTATTATATTTATATTATTTTCATTTAACCTTTTCATAATTACCTACTATTTTTTATTTTCATTTCAAATAATATATCTCTTAATTCTGTTGCTTTTTCGAAATCTAAATTTTTAGCAGCTTTTAACATTTCTCTTTCAATTTCTTTAATTATTGTTTCTTTTTTCTTTTTATCCACTAATCTATTATCATCAATTAATTCTTCGTTGCTTATTAATTCTCTAATTTCTTTAATTATAGTTTTTGGTTCTATATTATTATCTTTGTTATATCGATATTGAATCTCTCTTCTTCTATTAGTTTCTTTAATTGCTTTATCCATACTTTCACTTATGGCATCTGCATACATTATAACGTGTCCGTTCGAGTTTCTAGAGCATCTACCTATGGTTTGTATTAAACTTCTTTCACTCCTCAAAAAACCCTGTTTATCAGCGTCTAAAATGGCAACCAAACTTACCTCCGGTATATCTAATCCTTCTCTTAATAAATTAATACCAACAACAACATCAAATGTTCCAATTCTTAAATCTCTAATTATTTTTATTCTTTCTAAAGTTTTAACCTCACTATGAAGATAAGCTACTTTAATGTTTAAATTCTTCAAATAATTAGTTAGTTCTTCAGACATCTTAATTGTTAGAGTTGTAATCAATACTCTTTCATTTTTTTCAACTCTATCTTTGATTTCTTTTATTAAATCATCAATTTGATTTTTGCTTTTTCTTACTTCTACTGTTGGATCTAATAATCCGGTAGGTCTAATAATTTGTTCTATTACATTATTATTTACAAGTTCCAATTCGTAATCTCCAGGAGTTGCGGACACATATATTACTTTATTTATCTTATTAGTAAATTCTTCAAATCTTAGTGGTCTATTATCCAAAGCACTAGGCAATCTAAAACCATAATCTACTAATACTTGTTTTCTAGATCTATCTCCATTAAACATTCCTCTTACTTGAGGCAAAGTAACATGTGATTCATCAACAACCAATAAAAAATCTTTTGGAAAAAAATCAATTAATGTTGTTGGAATTTCCCCTTCCTCTCTTAACGCTAAATGCCTTGAATAATTTTCTATACCATTACAAAAACCCGTTTCTGTTAACATCTCAATATCATAATTTGTTCTTTGCTCTAATCTTTGATATTCCAATAACTTATTATTTTCTTTTAATTCAATTAATCTTTTTGATAATTCTTCTTTTATTCTTTGAATACTTATTTTTAATTTTTCTGAATCCGTTACAAAGTGACTAGCAGGATATATACTAACTGTTTTTTTATCTTTTATTATTACACCGGTTACCACTTCAAATTCAGATATTTTTTCTATTTCATCACCAAAAAATTCTATTCTTATTCCATGCGCTCTCTCATTACTAGGTATTATTTCTAATACATCTCCTTTTGCTCTAAACGTTCCTCTTTTAAAATCAAAATCATTTCTTTCATAAAGCATATCAATCAATTTTAATAATACTTGATCTCTTTCAATTTTGTCTCCCTTGTTTAATATCAACATATGATTTCTATACTCTTCTACTTCTCCAATACCATATATACAAGAAACACTCGATACTACAATTACATCCCTTCTATCCAGCAAAGCAGATGTGGCACCGTGTCGCAATTGGTCTATTTCATCATTAATTGAAGCATCTTTCTCAATATATGTATCAGAACTTGGAACATATGCCTCCGGCTGATAATAATCATAATATGATACAAAATATTCTACCCTATTATTTGGAAACAAATCCTTAAATTCACTATATAATTGACCCGCAAGTGTCTTGTTGTGCGCAAGAACCAAAGTAGGTTTGTTAATATTATTAATTACATTTGCAATAGTAAAAGTTTTACCTGTTCCGGTTGCTCCTAAAAGAACTTGATGTTTTAAATTTGCATTAAGGCCTTTTTCTAAACTGTCTATTGCTTTTGGTTGGTCACCAGAAGGTTTATAACTAGATACCAATTCAAACATAATCAAAACTCCTTTCAATAAATATATAGTTTGTTACAAATAGATATTTTATCATTTATTTTCTAACAAAACAAGGAAACTAATTTGTTTCCTTATTTATCTTTATTTATATATTATTTGTTCTTTATTTCTATTTTTACAGTTTTAACTTTTGGTGTATATGTTGCCCTTAAATCTGATCCTTCAACAACTATAGGTATTTCGTGAACCCCTACTACATAACCAGTTAAATCAACCATTGCTTTTATAGAAGTGGAATCCAAACTATCTATTACACTATCTACACCTTTTAATACAATAGTTATTTCCGAATCCTCTTTGCTAACAGCAAATGCATTAAATTTATCTGATAATCCATTTATATTAATTTTTATTCCTTCCATTTCTTTGCTTACTTCTTCACCAATAGTTACAGATACAACAGTACTATTTTTGCTAATGTATTTAACTCCGACAGGCTTATCAATTGTAGTTGTAATATTTTTGTTCGCATCTAATTTGTCAATGTTAACATTTATTGGAATAGAAGTTATGGCATCTATTATACTTTGTTCTCCATATATAGTAACCTCATTAATATCACTAGTAATTGTATTTATGGCTTTTCCAAATGCTACATTACCTTTTGGGATTAATTTTATAGGAACTACTTTACTAGGAGAAGTAATAGTAATTTTAGCAGTTACCTTTGAAGGAACAGTTTCAGTTTCTACAATATTTCCTTTGTTATCATATGCTACTAAAGGAATATCGGTTAATTCAAGAGTTCCCACATCGGGATTTGTCAAATTGTTTATATCCACTAAAGCTTTAATATTTGCAACTTCTTTTAATTTATGTTCAGCGTCTTTTATTATTACTTCTTCTCTATCTAATTTTATTTCACTTATTACAAGTCTTGAATTTAATTTATCTTGATTTACTACATCAACATCTATAGATCTTACTTCAGATATCTTTGTATAAATAACTACAGACGCAATAGATGGATCTAATTTGTAATTAATACTATCTATTGCCCCTTTATATTTTAATGTTACCTTATGAGATCCCGGTTTTAAATCCTTTAAATCTATTGATACATCATGAGTGGGTAATTGTTTTGCTAAATATAAATCGGATTTTCTACCAATTAAGGTAATATCTACGGTTTCTGGAAGACCTTCAATTACATATGCTTCCTCATTATATATAGTTTTTACAGATTGTCCATATATGACCTCAGCAGTGGTTTCCGCAAGCGTTAATGACTTTGTATCAATAAAGAAAAACACCAATAAAGATAAAAATAATGAAATCAAAACCAAACTACTTTTTTTAGTAAATGTTTTTTCGAACCCTTTTAGTTTGTTTCTAACAAAATCGGCAACAGAAACAGAAATCTTTGTAACTGGAGTAAAAAGAATTTTATCAAAAAACTTATATATTAATTTTAATAAATGCTTAATATTTATCATTCTTTTTCTCCTTCATCAATTGTCTCAACTTCTTCAAAATCTTCAGTTTTTGGTTGAAGTTCTTCAATTAATATTTCTTTTGTTTCTTCTATAGTTAAATTATAATTTAATTCACCATTTATAGCAATTGATATTCTTCCTGTTTCTTCTGATACAATTAATGCTATAGCATCAGATTCTTCACTTATGCCTAAAGCGGCTCTATGCCTAGTTCCCAATCTTTTTCCTATTCTCATATCTATACTAGTTGGGAAAACTGCTCCGGCTGAAGAAATTTTGTCACCTTGAATAATTACTCCGCCATCATGTAAGGGATTATTAGGAAAAAAGATTGAAATTAATAATTCGCTAGAAATTCTAGCATATATTTTTTTTGATCTTTCAATATAATCTCTTAAACTAACATCTCTTTCAATAACAATTAGTGCTCCAATTCTAGCCTTTTTTAAATATTCAACAGCTTGAATTACTTCAAAGACCAATTCTTCTCGTTCACCAATAGTTAATGTTTTGTGTCTTCCAAGTAATTGAGTTCTTCCTATTTGTTCTAATGCTCCTCTTATTTCGGGTTGAAACACTATAACAAGTGCTAAAGGTCCCCACATAATTAAATACTCAAATATTAAACCAATTGTAACCAACCCTAAAGTATCACCCAATATTTTAATAAGTAGTAATATTACTATGCCTTTAAATAATAATGACATCTTAACATTATTTCTAATATTTTTTAAAATAAAATAAAAAACAAACCAAACTAATATAATATCAATTACTTTTTTTGCAATTGTCCAAACTAATTCTAAAGTCATTTTCCCTCCTAGATTTTATTAAACCTTCTATACCTGTAGACTCCAAATATAATAACTCCAACAATTAATATAAATAATCCCACTATAACATAAACTCCAATAGTTTCATTATTCAAGGGTTCTTTACCAATATCAAAAACTATTACTATATCTTTTAATTCTTTTTCTTTGTTTATGTTCCAAATATATTTATTTTGTTTTTCATCCTTAGAATCAGAATTTTCTTCTAATACTTTAAATGGTAATGTTATATTAAAGTTAATATTATTAACTATACTATCATACAATTCATCTTCTCTGAATAGTATAGTGTCTTTAATGTTATTAATTTTGTAAGCAAAAGTATATACATTGCCTTGATTAGATATAGTATAAGCTTTAAACAACATTTTATATACTTCATTACTATTTTTATAGTCCTCAATTCCTAAATAATTTTTTCTTGCAGTTACCGAAGAAATACTATTATCTATGCTTTTATCATATATATAACTTGAATAATTATTAATTTTTTTATAATCATTTATTAATGAATCTATAAAGAATTCTTCATCTAATACTTGCTTATTTATTTCAATTGTTTTTTCACTTACATTTATGGATTCATTTATAAGCAACTCTTCACTTATATCCAAATTATAATCTACTGTACATCCAGAGAATACTAATAATAATAATAATGATATACTAAGTTTTTTTATCATAATATACCTCTTTATCATAAAACATTATAACATAAAAACAAAACTATTAACAATTTTTATTGTTAATAGTTTATGACTAATTATAAATTATTGCCACTCGATGCAAGTATATGTAATTGTTCTAACAGGTGTACTTGAACATTCATATTTACTAGAAATTGGAACACACTTACTCCAAGCTTCTGATGAAGAACTATAAACATAGTTGCTTGTGTATGTTCCCGAACCACCTATTACTTTTTGTTGGTAAGCATATCTGCA
>CAZSTI010000005.1:0-42086 GCA_964609995.1 uncultured Muribaculaceae bacterium | reverse complement strand
ATATTTAAAAAAAATATAAATTTATTTATGATATGTTATAATAATATAGAGGTGATAAAATGAGGTTTTTAAGTTGGTTAGGTGGAATTGTATTATTCATTTGGTTACTTGGCCTAATATTCAGAATAGGTGGAATATTTATTCATTTATTATTAATATTTGCAGTAATAGTATTTATTTATGACAAATTTGTTGGATTAAAAAAGAAATAATATAGGAGGATAATAATGATTACAAAAGAAGTAGAAGAAATGTATTGTGTTAAAAATGATGCTAAACATGGACCAGCACCTATTCCTGAAGAAGGAAAATGGGTAAAAGCAAAGGAAATTAAAGACATTTCTGGTTTGACTCATGGAGTAGGTTGGTGTGCACCACAACAAGGATCATGTAAGCTAACTTTAAATATAAAAGAAGGAATAATAGAAGAAGCACTAGTTGAAGTAATGGGATGCTCAGGAATGACACATTCTGCAGCTATGGCTGGAGAAATATTAGTTGGTAAAACTATTTTAGAAGCATTAAATACTGATTTAGTATGTGATGCAATAAATACTGCTATGAGAGAATTGTTTTTACAAATTGTATATGGAAGAAGTCAATCTGCATTTTCTGATAATGGATTACCAATAGGAGCTGGTCTTGAAGATTTAGGTAAAGGACAAATGAGTCAAGTAGGTATGATTTATTCTACAAAAGAAAAAGGTCCTAGATATTTGCATCTAACAGAAGGTTATATATTAGAGATGGGATTAGATGAAAATGATGCAATAATTGGTTATAAATATGTTAATTTAGGAAAAATGATGGATAACATTAAATCTAATATGAACCCCTTAGAAGCTATAGAAAAAGCTAGTGGAACATATGGAAGATTTAATGAAGCAGTAAAAAAGATTGATCCAAGGAAGGAGTAACAGATGATTACATTTGAAAGATATAATGATAGAATAAATAGAATTAATTCATTATTAAATAAACATGGAATTAGTGGCTTAGAAGAAGCAAAAAAAATATGTGATGACAAAAATATTGATGTAATAAAAATAGTAAAAGAAGTTCAACCTATTTCATTTGATGACGCCGGATGGGCATATATAGTAGGAGCATCTATTGCAATTAAAAATGGAATTAAAAATGCTAAAGATGTTGCTAAAACACTTGGAGAAGGTTTACAAGCTTTTTGTTTACCTGGTTCTGTTGCTGAAGATAGAAAAATTGGAATAGGACATGGTAATTTAGCATCTATGCTTTTAAGTGAAGAAACTAAATGTTTTGCATTTCTTGCTGGTCATGAAAGTTTTGCTGCCGCAGAAGGAGCAATTGGTATTGCAAAATCTGCTAATAAAGTTAGAAAAGAACCTTTGAGAGTAATACTTAATGGTTTAGGAAAGGATGCAGCATTAGTAATATCAAGAATTAATGGTTTTACTTATGTTAAAACCGACTTTGATTTTTATAATTGTAAATTAAACATTTTAGAAGAAATTAAATATTCTGAAGGTGAAAGATCAAAAGTTAGATGCTACGGAGCAAATGATGTTAGAGAAGGTGTTGCAATAATGCATTTAGAAGGAGTAGACGTTTCAATAACTGGAAATTCTACTAATCCAACAAGATTCCAACATCCTGTAGCAGGTACTTATAAAAAAGAATGTATAGAATTAGGAAAAAAATATTTTTCAGTTGCTTCTGGTGGTGGAACTGGAAGAACTTTACATCCAGATAATATGGGTGCAGGACCAGCATCTTATGGTTTAACTGATACAATGGGAAGAATGCATTCAGATGCACAATTTGCAGGTTCTTCATCAGTCCCAGCTCACGTTGAAATGATGGGTTATATTGGTATGGGTAATAATCCTATGGTAGGAGCTACAGTATCAATATCAGTTGCAGTAGAAGAAGCAATGAAGTAAGGAGGATTTATGGAGGAAAAACCACAAAGTAAAATTAAAGAAGCTTTAAAGAACAAATTAGAAAAAAAATTTAATCCCAATTTATCACAAGACAATAAAGTAAATCAAAGCTTCAATAAGAGAAATAAAATTCGTGTTGATAGCCTTGGAAAAAGAACTCAAAATAGAGGAAATTAAAAGAGATTTTACATCTCTTTTTTTATTTAATTTTATGTTAAAATATATAAGGAGGTATTATGAGTGATGATTTAAAAATTATTGTATTAAAGAATTTTGAAGAATTTGGAAACAAAGTGAATGAAGAGTTAAAAAAAATTAGAAAAACAAATGAAACTTTTATTGTATCGACAAAATTTGATAGATTTGCAAATGGAGAGGGAAAAGCAACAATATTAGATACTATTAGAGACAAAGATCTATATATATTAACTGATGTTGGAAATAGAAGCCTTACTTATAAAATGGGTGAATATATAAATCATATGAGTCCTGATGATCATTTCCAAGACATAAAAAGAATAGTGGGAGCAATAGAAAAACATTCAAAAAGAACTACTTTAATAATGCCCTTATTATATGAATCAAGACAACATAGAAGAAAAAGTAGGGAATCACTAGATTGCGCAGTTGCACTACAAGATTTAAGTAATTTTGGAGTAGATGAAATTATTACATATGATGCTCATAATCCAGACATAGTAAATGCTATTCCAAATTATCCATTTACAAACATTTTTCCAACAAAACTTATGATTGAAACCTTCTGTAAAAAAGAAAAAATTAAAACTGATAATATTTTAGTTATTAGTCCTGATACTGGAGCTGTTGATAGAGCTAAATTCTATTCTAGTACATTTAATTTAGAAGATGGATTAGGATTATTTTATAAAAGAAGAGATTTTTCTAAAGTTGTTAATGGAAAAAATCCAATAATAGATCATATGTACATAGGCGCTGATCCTAAAGGGAAAACAGCAATTATTGTAGACGATATGATAGCCTCAGGTGATTCTATAATCGATATAGTTGAAGAATTAAATGATAAGGGAATAAAAGAAACATATATATTCGTAAGTTATGCTTTGTTTACAAACGGAATTGATAAATTTAATTCTTTGTATAAAGAAAAGAAATTCAAAAAAATATATACAACAAATCTTTCATATATTAATGAATATGTAAAAAAAGAAAAATGGATAGAAATTGTAGATTTTACTAAACATGTTGCAAGAGTAATAGATACTTTAAATAGAAAGGCTTCAATTTCTCCAATATTAGAAGAAAAAGCAAACATTAAAAAATAAGGAGATAAAATGAAAACAGATATAGAAATTGCTCAATCATCAAAAATGAAAAAAATTATTGATATTGCAAAAAAAATAAGTATTGATAAGAATAATTTAGAGTTATATGGTGACTACAAAGCTAAAATTAAAGTTGAAAATATTAAAGATAATAAAAATGGAAAATTAATACTTGTAACTGCAATGAGTCCAACAAAGGCTGGAGAAGGTAAGACAACAACTAGTATAGGCCTTGCGGATGCATTAAATAAAATAAATAAAAATACTATGTTATGTCTTAGAGAACCATCTTTGGGTCCTTCTTTTGGAATGAAAGGAGGAGCTTGTGGTGGGGGATATGCTCAAGTATTGCCTATGGAAGATATAAATTTACATTTTACTGGTGATATACACGCAGTTACAACTGCTCATAATTTATTATCTGCTATGATAGATAATTCAATTTTTCAAGGTAATTTATTAAACATTGATCCTAATAAGGTAACTTGGAAAAGAGTAGTTGATTTAAATGATAGAGCCTTAAGAGAAATAGAAATTGGATTAGGAGATAAAAACGGTACTCCCAGAAAAACTGGTTTTGATATAACAGTAGCATCAGAAATAATGGCAATATTATGTTTATCTAAAGATTTAATGAATCTTAAAGAAAAATTTAAAAGAATTATTGTAGGATATACATATGATGATATTCCAGTTACAGTTGAAGATTTACAAGCAGAAGAAGCTATGACTTTAATTATGAAAGATGCTATTAAACCAAACTTAGTTCAAACAATAGAACATACTCCAACACTTATTCACGGAGGTCCATTTGCTAATATAGCTCATGGATGTAATAGTATTATAGCGACTTCAACTGCATTAAAATTAAGTGATTATGTAGTTACTGAAGCTGGATTTGGATCTGATTTAGGTGGGGAAAAATTCTTTGATTTAAAGTGCAGAATTGGAGATCTTAAACCAAGTGTTGCGGTTATTGTTTCAACAATTAGGGCGCTTAAAATGCATGGTGGAGTACTTAAAGAAGATATAAATAAAGTTAATATAGAAGCAATCAAAAAAGGAATTTCAAATCTAGAAAGACATATAGAAAATATAAAAAAATACAACGTTCCAATAGTAATTGCATTAAACAAATTTGGTACTGATTCTAAAAAAGAATTAGATTTTGTAATGAACTACTTTAAAGAAAAAAATATTACTATTGCATTATCAGAAGTATTTACTAAGGGTGGTAAAGGAGGAATAGATCTTGCAATTAAAGTAATTGACTCAATTAAAGATAATAAATTTAAACCTATATACGATTTAAATTTAACTATAGAAGATAAAATAAAAATAATAGCAAAAGAAATTTATAGGGCAAATAATGTTATATTTGAAAAAGAAGCATTAGAAACATTAAGAAAAATTGATAAATTTGGTTACAATAATTTACCAGTTTGTATTGCAAAAACTCAATATTCTTTTTCTGATGATGAAAAACTAATAGGTGCTCCATTAAATTTTGATATTACTATTAGAGAAATTAGATTAGCTATCGGTGCAGGCTTTATTGTATGTATTGCTGGAAAAATAATGACTATGCCAGGATTGCCCAAAGAACCTATTGCATGTAAGATGAAAATAAATACAATTGATGGCAAAAATATAATAGAGGGTTTATTTTAAAAAATCTATTTAAATAAATAAATATATGATATAATAATCAAGTAAACACTAGCAAAAGGAGGATAAAATGATTTTTAAAAATTTTAAAAAATTATTGGGAGAAAAAGAAACCGCACCTACAGAAGAAGAATTTTATACTTTATCTACTGAAGATGCTTTAAAAGGGTTAGCTTCCGAAGGGACTAAATTAATATTACTTGAACCAAGAGCTTTTTCTGAATCTCAACAAATAGCAGATCATTTAAAAAATAGACATACAGTAATAGTCAATTTAAGAAGAGTAACTACTGATCAAGCAAAAAGAATAG
This sequence comes from uncultured Muribaculaceae bacterium, assembly GCA_964609995.1. Taxonomy (GTDB): domain Bacteria; phylum Bacillota_I; class Bacilli_A; order RF39; family UBA660; genus JAAYGD01. The sequence continues at coordinate 36,884 of CAZSTI010000005.1, read as the reverse complement.
TTGATTTCTTAACTGGTACTATTTATGCTATAGGAGGAGATTTACAAAAGATTGGTGGAGGAATATTCCTATGTGCTCCAAGAAACATGAGTGTTCAAGGTAAAATGGCAGAAGATGACATAAAAGATAAAATTCACGATAATAGTGATATAGATGTAGAAATTAAATAGTTATTAATTCCGAGGTGATTGTATGAAAAAATTTAATAAATCTTTTAGAGGGTATAATCCAAAAGAAGTAAATGCTTTTTTGGATGAAGTTATTGTTAAATTAGAAAAAATAATTTCTGATTCTAAAAAGAAAGATGAAATTACAATCGCTAAAGATAAAACTATTATAGAATTACAAAACGAATTAAATAGGTATAAACAAATTGAAAGTACTTTAAATAGTACAATTACTAATGCTCAAGCCAATAATGATAGAATAAGATATATTGCAAAAGAAGAAAGTGATGCTATAATAAATGAATCAAGAAAAAATGCAAATAGAATTATATCTGATGCATTAAGTAGAGCAGAAAAGGTTCAATATAGAGCTGAATTGTTAAAAAAGAATATAAATGTGTATAAAAAAAGAATGAAGACCATGTTAGAACAACAATTAGATTTAATTAATGATATGGATTCAGACGAATACAAAGTAAATGATGGAGAAGATATATTATAAATTTAATTTAGAGAGCTTATGATTGGTGAAAATAAGTTTAAATATAATATGTTAATCACTCCTGATATGCTTTTTCGATATGTAGAAAAAGACGATGATTACGTTATAATCTTAGAGTGTATAGTTTAACTATAAAAAAGGTGGTACCACGGTGATTCGTCCTTTAGATACTATCTTTTTTTTTAATTTAAGGAGGAAATATGTCAAAAGTATACTTTACTAACATGAGGACAACATATGATAATAATATGTTGCAAAAATTTAATAAATTACTATTAAAAAGTGATTTATTAAAAATAGATTTTAATAATAAATTTGTTGCTCTAAAAATTCATTTTGGAGAATATGGAAATCTCGCATTCATTAAACCAAATTATGTTAAAGTAATTGCGGATTTAATTAAAGAAAAGGGAGGTTATCCTTTCCTTACTGATTGTTCAACATTATATTCTGGAAAAAGAAGTGATGCTATAAGTCATATTAATGTTGCGAATTTAAATGGCTTTAATAGCACCACTACTGGTTGTCCAATTATAATTGGAGATGGATTGAAAGGAAATGATTACAAAGAAATTCAAGTAGATTTAAAACATTGCAGTTCAGTTAAAATAGGAAAAGCTATTACTGAAGCAGATATTATAATATCTTTAAATCATTTTAAAGGCCATGAACAAGCTGGTTTTGGAGGAGCATTAAAAAATTTAGGTATGGGGTGTGGATCTAAATTAGGAAAATTAGAAATGCATTCTGGTTCTAAACCAATAATAAATAAAGAGAAATGTATTACTTGTGGTTTATGTGCTAAAAACTGTAATCAAAAAGCAATAAACATTGAAGAAAAAGCAATAATTGATTACAATAAATGCGTTGGCTGCGGAGAATGTATTGTAGTATGCCCTCAAAAAGCCATATCACAAAAAGAAACATCACAAAGCAAAATATTAAATGAGAAAATTGTAGAATATTCATATGGTGTTTTGAAAGATAAACAACATTATCATATAAATTTTATAATGAATATATCTCCAAATTGTGATTGTTGGTCAAATAATGATTTAGCAATCGTTCCAGATATAGGTATAGTTGCATCATCTGATCCTGTTTCTATTGATATGGCAAGTGTTGATTTAATAAATAAATCAAATATTATAAATGGAAGTGTTTTAGATGGAAAAGAAAATAATAATGAAGATAAATTTTCTTGTATTCATTCAAATGTTGATTGGAAATCAGGATTAAAATATGCAGAAGAATTAAAATTAGGTACTATTGATTATGAATTAATTGATTAAGGAGATAATATGAAAGTAATATTTAATGAACTAGAAAAAGGAAAAATTAGTGAATTAGAAGACAAAATATCTGACAAATGGGAAAAAGAAGATATTTTAAATAAAACAATAAATAATAGAGAAGATAAAGATAATTTTGTTTTTTATGAAGGCCCTCCAACAGCTAATGGAATGCCTGGAATTCACCATGTAGTATCAAGAATATTGAAAGATACTGTATGTAAATATCAAACAATGAAAGGTAAAAGAGTAGTTAGAAAAGCTGGTTGGGATACTCACGGACTTCCAGTAGAAATTGAAGTAGAAAAACAATTAGGTCTAAAAAGTAAAACAGAAATTGAAAAATATGGAATAAAAGAATTCAATGAAAAATGTAAAGAATCTGTATTTAAAAATAAAGATGCTTTTGGTTTAATGACTAAAAAAATGGGATATTTTATAGACTTAAAAAATCCTTATGTAACTTTTGATAATGACTATATTGAAACTGAATGGTGGATATTAAATAAATTTTTTAATGAAGGATTAATTTATGAAGGCCATAAAATATTACCTTATTGTACTAGATGTGGTACTGGATTAGCATCTCATGAAGTAGCTCAAGGTTATAAAGAAGTTAATACAGACACAGTAATAGTAACTATGAAAATAAAGAATAAGGATGAATATTTCTTAGTTTGGACTACAACTCCTTGGACTTTATTATCAAATGTTGCATTAGCAGTTAATCCTAACGAAGTATATCAAAAAGTAAAATCTCAAGGATATATCTTTATTTTAGCAAAATCTCTTACTCATAAAGTAATGGGAGATGATATAGAAATAATAGAAGAATTTATAGGAAAAGATTTAGAATATATAGAATATGAACAATTAATACCAGAATTAACAGTTAATAAAAAAGCTTTTTATGTTACTTTAGCAGATTATGTTACAACTGAAGATGGTACAGGGATAGTTCATATTGCACCAGCTTTTGGAGAAGATGATTATCAAGTAGGTAAAAAATATAATTTACCGGTATTAAATCCAGTAGGAGAAGATGGAAAATATACTGAAGGTCCATGGAAAGATATGTTAGTATTTGATGCCGATATTGAAGTTATAAAATATTTAAAATTAAATAATAAATTATTTAAAAAGGAAAGAGTATTACATAATTATCCGCACTGTTGGAGATGTGATACACCACTTCTTTATTATGCAAAACCTAGTTGGTATATAGAAATGACTAAATTAAAAGATAAACTTATTGATAATAATAATTCTGTTAACTGGCATCCATCTTTTATTGGAGAAAAAAGATTTGGAAATTGGTTAGAAAATTTAAATGATTGGGCAATATCAAGAACTAGATATTGGGGTACTCCATTAAATATATGGAGATGTGAGTGTGGTCATATTGAATCGATACAATCAAGAGAAGATTTAATAAATAAATCAATTGAAAAAATTGATAAATCAATTGATTTACATAGACCTTATGTAGATAACATTCATATAAAATGTCCAAAATGCAGCAGTAAAATGAATAGAGTAAAGGAAGTAATAGATTGTTGGTTTGATTCTGGATCTATGCCTTTTGCTCAATATCACTATCCATTTGAAAATAATGAATTATTTGAATCACAATTTCCAGCTGATTTTATTTGTGAAGGCATAGATCAAACTAGAGGATGGTTTTATTCTTTATTAGCAATTTCTACATTTGTTAAAGGAGTATCACCATATAAAAATGTATTGGTAAATGATTTATTATTAGATAAAAATGGACAAAAAATGAGTAAAAGTAAAGGTAATGCAGTAGATCCATTTAAAATGTTTGATGAATATGGTGCTGATGTATTAAGATGGTACTTATTATATGTATCACCTACATGGTTACCAACTAAATTTGATATTGAAGGATTAAAAGAAGTTCAATCTAAAATGTTTAATACTTTAAAGAATACTTATACTTTTTTTCAATTATATGCAAATACTGATGAAATAGATCCAAGAACTTATGAAATAAGTTATGAGGATAGAGAAGAAATAGATAAATGGTTATTATCTAAATATAATAGATTAGTTATGAATACTGATAATGCTTTAAAAGAATATGATTTAAATAAAGCTGTTAAACAAATACAAATGTTTTTGAATGATGATTTATCTAATTGGTATATAAGAAGAAACAGAAGAAGATTTTGGGATTCAGAATTAAATAATAGCAAAAAATCAGTTTATAAAACTACTTATGAAGTATTATTAGGGCTTACTAAATTAATGGCACCAATAATTCCATTTATATCAGAAGATTTATATATTAAACTTACTAATAAAGAATCAGTACACTTAGAAGATTATCCAACATACGATAAGAAGTGTTTTAATGACCAATTAGAAGAAAAAATGGATTTAGTAAGGGATTTAATAACATTGGGTAGATTTGCTCGTGAAGAGGCTAAAATTAAGGTTAGACAACCTCTATCGAATGTAATAATTAATGGAAAATACGAACCTTTAATAGGAGACATAGTAGACTTAATAAAAGAAGAATTAAATGTAAAAGAAGTAATATTTGAAAATAATTTAAATAAATATATGAATTTTGAAGTAAAACCCAATTTTAAAGAAGCTGGTCCTATATTTGGATCAAAAATAAAATTATTTCAAGAATACCTATCAAATATACATGAAGATGATTTATTTAAATTAGAAGTAGGGGAGATTCAAATTAATATTGATAATTCAAATTTTAATATTAATAAAAACATGATAGATATTAGGATTACATCAAAAGAAGGATATAATGCTCAAATGCAAAACAACAAATTTATAATAATAGATACAAATCTAACAAAAAGTCTTATAAATGAAGGAGTAGCAAGAGAATTGATATCTAAGGTACAACAAATGAGAAAAACAAACAATTATAATGTTATTGATAGAATCAATATTTATTATGATGGAAGTGAAGAATTTGAATTAGTATTAAGTGAATATAAAGATTATATTTCAAAAGATACATTAGCAATTAATATAATAAAAAAAGATATTACTGATAAATTAGATTTAAATGGAATAGAAGTTGGATTAGAGATAGAAAAAATATAGAGCTATAAATAATAGTTCTATTTTTGTGATATAATGATAATAGGTGATAATATGTATGATTTTGATCAAATAAACAAACTTATTGGAAATTCAATTTCAAGTATAGTAACTACATTAGGTATAATAATTATTATATTTGTGCCTTTACTTTTATATTTAAAATATAAAATGGAAATTAAAATTGTAAAAAAAGGCACATTACAAGCATTAAATGAATTTTATAATAATAAACCAAAAGAAGAATTAATAAAAAATAAAGATACCACTATTGTAGAATCTAATACAGATACTCAATACAATATAAATAAGGACGAAACACTATAGTTTATAATTAATTATCCATTTATTATACATAACTTGACATTTTTTATTTATTGTGTATAATATATACCAATCAATTAAAAAAAGGGGGAATTAATTGTGTCTATGATTAATAATGAATCAAACAACTCATTAACAAAAAAAATTGAAGAAAATAACAGATATAAAAAGAAATTTACAATTGCCTTAGCAACATTATCAACTGTTTTATTGGTTTCAGCGGGAGCAACTGCAGTTTCAATTCATAATGCAGTAAAAGCTAAAGAATCACCTTTTACTCATGCAGCACTTGTATTTCCTATGATGTTAACTACAAGTAGCGGTATATTAACTTATTGGGGCGTTGAATTACAATACTTAATAAAAGAAGGAAAAGAATTAAAATTAAAACAAAAAACAAAATAATATATATATTAACATATAATATAGAGAAGAGGTACACTAGATGTATCTTTTTTCTTTATGATAGAAGTTAACATAATGTACATTATAATGATAAAATTATATTTTGTTAAGATACAACATCAATGCTTTATATATCAAGAAATATACTTATTATTATAACTATAAATATATTTATATATTAATATAAATTATAACATATATAACTATACATTTAATTATCAAATAATAGCAAGTAACTTATTGTTGAATCATATTAATTAATATCAAATATGTTTAAATATTAATTGAGACGGATATTTATTCATCTATTGTAATTTCGATTAAGAATTCATAATTCTAAAAAACAATTAGCATCTACTAGTTTAGTAAAAATTAATATAACATTATTTATTGATCTAATAAATATTCATATTAATAATTTTTAAAATATAAATATTAATAAATAATTATATAAAAAGTAGGGGGATCCCCCTACTTTAGTTTATATTTTCCTTGATTGAATTTCTGCTATTTTTTCAAATACTTCTGTAGAATTTTTTTCATTTAATTCATTATAACCGAGTTCTCTTAAAGCTTGTATTTTAACTGTATTTAATTCTTGAGTCCTAGACAACTTCTCTTCTTGTCTTTGTTCAATTTCAGCTTCAAATTTCTTATGAGCTTCTAATAATTTTGATTTTGATGCCCCTCCATTATTGAATAAAGATATTGCTTGAAACATTATACTTTCAAAATTAATTTGATTTTCTTCATTATATACAAATTCATTTACTGGAATGAATCCATTTGCTTTAGAGAAGTATGCCAATATATATTTTAATTCTTCAACATCATCTATAACTTGTAAAAAGTTATATAAGTATTTACAAGTAAAATATGATGATCCATTTTCATCTTCGCTTAATAATTCTTTTATTAAATCAACTACTTCTAATAATATTTTTTGTTGTTTTTTACTTAATTCTTTTAAATCATATTTATTACTTCCAGAATAAGAATAATCTTCATCTGTTTCATTAATTAATTTTTCCAATCTAGAGATATATTCATTAGATGGTTTAATGTTCTTTATATCTTCATAATCTTGTATATCTAATAATAAAAATAATTTTAGTTTCTTATCCTTTGGCCATTCGTCAATACTTTTCATTTCTAAATAATTGTATACCATTTGTCTTGACACATTCAAATATTTTGCTAATTTGACTTTTGATATCCCTAATTCTCTAAGGAAATCTTCTAATAAATTCATAGTTACCTCCAATACATATTTATTTTATCATAAATATGTAAAATGTCAATGATTGTAAATTATAGATACCATAATTTGGTTCCGTTTTTTCTTACTTCTTTAATAATTCCGCCACCAATACACTCTTCTCCATCATATAATACACATATTTGACCAGGTGTAACAGCTTTAATATTATTATATTTAACTATTATATTATTATTTTCCAAATATTCTACTTTTACCTCATTATCCTTTTGTCTATATCTAAATTTTGCATTACAATTATTTATTTTTTTATCATTTATTAGATTAAAGTCTTCTATTAATGCTTCATCACTATATAAATATTCATTATCATCTCCATAACAAACATATAAAATGTTATTAGTTAAATCCTTACCAACTACATATAATCTTTCTTTACTTCCGCCAATATTTAAACCTCTTCTTTGACCAATCGTGTAATACATAAGTCCTATGTGTTTTCCTAATATATTATTGTTTTCAATATTAATAACATTTCCTTCTTTTGTTGGTAAATAGTTCTTTAAAAAATTATTGAAATTTCTTTCACCAATAAAACAAATTCCAGTTGAATCTTTTTTCTTTGCAGTTTTCAAATTTAATTTTATTGCTATATCTCTAACTTCTTCTTTATTTAATTTTCCTACAGGAAACAATACATTTTGAAGTTGTTTTTTATTTAATTCACAAAGAAAATAACTTTGATCTTTATTTGTATCCAATCCTTTATAAAGAGTATCATTTATTATTCTAGCATAATGTCCCGTTGCTATATAATCTGCTCCCAATTTATTAGCTTCTTTAATAAAATAATCAAATTTTATATATTTATTGCACATAACATCTGGATTAGGAGTTCTTCCTTTTTTCAATTCATCTAAAAAATATGTAAAAACATAATCCCAATATTCTTTTACAAAATCTACTCTATGTAGAGGAATATCCAAAGAATTACAAACTTCTAAAGCATCATTATAATCTTGTTCTTGACTACATATATCATTATTTAATGTTGGGTTACCCATAATATCATTATTTATCATTGAATCCCAATTTCTCATAAATAATCCTATTACTTCATATCCTTGTTTTTTTAATAAATATGCCGCAACTGAAGAATCAACTCCCCCACTCATTCCTATAACAACTTTTTTCATTGAAATCACCATTTTTAGTATATCACAAAATAACATATATGATATAATTATATAGAGGTGAATAATGAATAAAAAGAAAAAAGAATTACTAAAAAAAATAGGAATATGGATAATGCTTATTATAGTAGTTGGAGCAATGGTTGCAACTATAATATATCCATTATTAAATTTACAATAAAAAAAACGAATTAATTCGTTTTTTATTTTCTTGAAACATATTTGCCATCTTTAGTAGATACTATAATTACTTCTCCTTCATTAACAAATAAAGGCACCTTAACTAAAAGACCAGTTTCAGTAATAGCATCTTTCATTGCAGTTGAAGAAGTATTACCTTTTACACCTGGTTCAGATTTAGTAATTAACAATTCGACTTTTTCAGGTAAATTTATTCCTAACAATTCATCACCATAAAACACTACAAAAACATCTTGATTTTCTTTTAAATAATTTTTCTCTTTATTTATTTGAGTTTCATTAATTTCTATTTGTTCATAATTATCCATATTCATAAATACATAATTATTGCCATTCATATATAGAAACTGCATTGGTTTTTTTTCAATTAATGCTCTAGCAACTTTTGTACTTGAATTAAATGAATTTTCAGTATTTGATCCTGTTCTTAAATTATATAGTTTTGCTTTAACAAAAGCAGCACCTTTACCAGGTTTTACATGAGAAAACTCTAAAACTTCAAATATTTCTCCATCTAATTCTATTGTCATTCCAGTCTTAAAATCATTAACATTTATCATAATGCCTCCAATAAAAAATAAACCTTAGTTTATTTCTTTTCTTTATGTAATGTAGTTTTATTACATCTTGAACAAAATTTATTAAGTTCTAATTTTTCAACAGTATTTTTTTTATTTTTTACTGTTCTATAATTTTCTTCTTTACATTCAGAACACATTAAAGTAATTCTTTCTCTATTTTGTGCTTTTGCCATAAATATTCACTCCTTTTTTTATCAATATGATTATATCAAAATATTAAGAAATATCAAAGGTTTTTATAATAATTTATAATATTTTCAATCAAATTTGGATTAAAAACTTTATTTTTTATCATTTCAATTTCAAATTTATAAGGTGGATATGTATTTTCAATATAGGGTGTTTCCAAAATTTTGGGGATATTTTCTAATTTTTTATTATAAATTATTTTAATTATATTTTCAAAACCCAAATTCCCATATCCTATATTAGCGTGTCTATCCTTTTTGTCACCAATATTATTTTTAGAATCGTTTATATGAATTGCGCCCACTTTATTAATACCTACTATTCTATCAAATTCATCTAATAATAAATCAAAGTTAGATATATCATATCCTGCATCGCTCATGTGGCAGCTATCCATACATACTCCTAATCTATCTTTATTTATTACATTATCGAAAATATATTTTATATGTTCAAACTTATAACAACATTCAGTACCTTTTCCAGACATTGTTTCAATAAGTATTTTTACAGGGCTATTATCATTAAGCACTATATTTAAAGCTTCAATTATATTGTTTAATCCTACGTCTTCTCCAAACCCAACATGAGAACCCGGATGAAGAACTAATTTATATATTCCCAATTCTTCACATCTTTTTATTTCTTGTTTTAAAAAATTAATAGTGAAGTTTCTAAATTCCTCATCTTTATTATTAGCAAGATTTATTATATATGGAGCATGTACAATAATGTTATTAAAATCTATTTTATTATTATTTATTAATTCTTTTCCTTTAATATTTAAATTATTGTTTAAAGGTATTCTGTTAGTATTTTGAGGTGCTCCAGTATATATCATAAATGCATTAGATCCATAACTCAATGCTTCTTCAACGCTTCCAAACAATTGTTTATCTTTTACAAAAGATACATGAGATCCTATTATTAAATTCATATAACCTCCTTAATTATTATATCATAATATAATAACTACATTATTTATCTTTACTTAATACTATTATATGTCTATCACATACTTTTAACATTTCTTCTTTAGAATAATTTTTATTATTTGAAACAGTATCCTTATTAATTAAACCATTAGATATTTCTACTATTGTTTTTTTAGTTAATTTTTTTAATTTATTAATATCATTGTCTACTAATTCCGGTGTTAAAGATTCTTTAATATATTGTTTCAGATTGTTTGATATTAATGGAAATTCATTATTAATATTATGAGAATAGTGAAAACTTAAAAATGGTAAAGTTGCAGTTTTATCGTAATTATCTTTTACATTTATTTTAGATGTTTTTGCTGGTTTGTTTAACTTATAATCAATTAATACTACCCTATTATTATTTAACATATTTTTAATATCTTCATATGAATAAGTTTTACATAAATCTATCTTATCTTTTTTATTTGATGATAAGTAAATATTTATAAAATTATAATTATTTTTAGAAATTACATTTTCTTTTGAATATATTTTTTCTCCAATGCTTTTTTCTATTATCGACGATTTTACAAAAGCTTTATTAATTTTATTAGTGTTTAATATTCTTTTACTAATTTCTGTATAATCATCCTCATTAAATTTTATATAATAACATTTTTTTAGTAGTTCAAAATATTTGTTTTCGTCTATATCATTGTTTTTTAGTTTATATAAATCATTTATAAGTTCTTCTTGATTTTGTATTTCATTATCAAAATATTCTGAACCATTGAAATTTATCATAGTTATAAATGATTCAATTGGTTTTAATCTATTAAATACTTTTGCTTCCATTTTACCTCCTAATTTTTTTTAAACTTGGTTCCTTATATTAACACAGTTTGTAATTTATGTAAACTATGATATAATTTTATTGGTGATTTTAAATGATTAAATCTAAAGACATATTGGATGAACTTGATAATAGACTTCGAAAAGTAAGTAAAGAAGTTGTTTTTCCTATGTCAAAAGAAGATATAAAATTAGCAAAAGATATGATGGAACATCTAAAATTAAGTCAAATTGAAGAATTTAGTAAAAAATATGATTTGAGACCTGGAATGGGTTTATCAGCAGTTCAAATGGGTGTTTTAAAAAGATTCTTTGTTGTAGTAGAAGAAACTACTAAAGAAGGAGATAAGGAACAATCGTTTAAAAACTACTTTATAGCAAACCCCAAATTAATTAGTCATTCTGAAGAATTAATTTATGCTGAATATGGTGAAGGTTGCTTAAGCATAAATAGAGAGGTAGAAGGAATTATTCCAAGATTTGCTAGAGTAACAATAGAAGGCTTTGATATAGATGGTAATAAAGTTTCCTATAGAGGAAGAGAAGATCTTTCAATTGCTTTTCAACATGAAATAGATCATTTAAATGGAATACTATTTGTTGATAGAATTGATAAGGAAAATCCTTATAAAGATGAAAATAAGATGCGTCCAATATAGCATCTTATTTTTTATACATCTTTTAGCCTAACACTTACTAACTTTGAAACTCCTGATTCTTGCATAGTAACTCCATATAATATGTCTGCATATTCCATTGTAGCTTTTTTGTGAGTTATTAATATAAATTGAGTTTTATTTTCGTACTCTTTTAAAAATTTACCAAAACTATTTACATTATTTTCATCTAATGGTGCTTCAACTTCATCTAATAAACAAAATGGGACAGGTTTAACTTTTAATATTGAAAATAATAATGCAATTGCTGTTAAAGCTTTTTCACCACCACTTAATAAAGAAATATGTTGTAATTTCTTTCCTGGAGGCAAAGCAACTATATCAACACCAGTTTCTAAAACATTATTTGAATCAGTTAGTTTTAACTCGGCATCTCCTCCATTAAATAAAATTTTAAAAGTTTTTCTAAATTCTACTTGTATTTCTTTAAATGTTGCTAAGAAACTAGATTTCATTATTTCATCCATTTCTTCAATAATTGAATTTAAGGTGTTTTTTGCATTAAATAAATCTGACTTTTGGTTATTTAAAAATTCATATCTATAATTTATTCTATCAAATTCATCAATAGAACCTATATTTACTACTCCTAAATTTTTAATTAATTCTTTTAACTCATCTACTCTACTCTTTGATTCTATATAATCATTATATAATATATATTCTCTTTTTGCTTTCTCAAAAGTCATATTATAATCTTCATTTAATGATAACAATAATTGATCTAATTTCATTTCTACTTTGGTTTCTTCAATATCTATATTGTTAATAGTATTAATATTTTTATTTGCTTTTGAATTATATAACTTTATATCTTTTTCTAATACCTCTATAGTATCTGTTAAATTGTTAATTTTATTATTTATTTCCTCTATTTCTTTTATTATAGTATCTTTTAATGATATTGCAGCATAATAATCATTAATCAATTCATCCTCTTCTTTTGTTATATTTTCTTTTGTAGACAATTCAAACTCAATATTTTTTAAATTTTCAATATACTCTTCTTTTAATTCTATTTTTATTTTATTTATTTGTTCTAATGATGTTTTTTTGTTTAATAGAGTATTTATTTTTTCTTCTAAAATATAATATTTACTATTTATATTATTAATAATATTGTTAATTTTAGATATATCCTTAATAATTAAATCTAATTCCTTAGATTTGTTTTCTAAGTCGAGCTTGTCCATAATAAGACCGCTATTCTTTTTAATTGTACCACCAGTTATAGAACCACCAACATGAAGTAATTCTCCATCTAGTGTTACTACTCTATATCTATGATTAATCATTTTACTAATCTTATTAGCGTTTTCAATATTATCTACAACAATTATATTTCCTAATTGATTTAATATTGCTACTTTATATTTAGAATCACAAACAACTAAATTTGAAGCAACATCAATAAAACCTTCTATAGAACTAATTTCACTTAATGTATCTTCATCTACATACCTACCATTTATTTCACTTAAAGGTAAAAATGTAGCTCTCCCAAGATTATTTGCTTTTAAATAATTAATAGCATCTTTAGCAGAATTGTCATTTTCACAAACTATAAATTGAGCTGAAGAGGACAAAGAAATATCAATCATAGTACTATATTTTGAATCAAAGTCTATTAACTTACCTAATACACCAAATATACCATTAAGAGATTTATTTTTTAAAACTGAAGAAACCGAATAATATAAATCACTATTGTTTTCAATATTATTTTTTATTACATTAATTTTATACTCTAAATCTATTTTTCTTTTATTTTGATTATCCAGTTTGTTATTCAATGAAATCTTTTCTTTATTAATACCTTCAATTTCAATATATAATTCATTAATATTTGTTTCAATATCAATAAATTCTTTGTTTAATTTATCTATATCTTTATCAACAAAATCTATCTTATTACTAAATTTGTTTTTTTCTTCATTTAATTCTATTATTCTTTGATGTATTTTAGATTCATCTAAATTATATTTACTTCTATCATTTAATATTATCTTTTCACTATTTAACTTCTCGACGATTTTAACTTGATTTAATAATTTATCATTTAATATATTGTTTTCTTCTCTATATTTAATTAATTTTAATTTATTTTCTTCTAATAAAGTTGATTTAGAAGAAAGTTCAGTTTCAATATTTATTAATTCTTCATTAAGATCCTCTTTTTTGTCTTTATTATTTTTGCTTTCAATATTTAGTCTCTCAATATCATAAACCATTAAAGAAATATCTATGTTATCCAACTCATCTTTATATTCAACATATTTTTTAGCATTGTTACTTTGCTCTTTTAATGGTTGTAATTGAGATTCTAACTCATTCATAATATCATTTACTCTATTAATATTATCATTAGTTCTAGATAATTTTCTAAGAGCTTCTTCTTTTCTTTTTTTATATTTTAATACTCCAGCAGCACTTTCAAAGATTACTCTTCTTTCTTCTGGTTTATCTGATAAAATGCCCGCTACATCTCCTTGAGAAATAATATTAAATGCTTCTTTACCTGCTCCACTATCAATAAACAAATCTAAAATATCTTTTAATCTACATCTATCTTTATTTATATAATATTCATTATCTCCATTAGAATTTACAATTCTCTTAATTTCTACTTCTTTGTATTCAATATTTAATTCATTATTAGTATTATCAAAAATTAAAGAAACAGATGCGTGATTTGCGGGATTTCTGTTTTTACTACCAGAAAAAATAACATCTGTCATAGCACCCTCGCCTCTTAAAGACTTAACAGATTGCTCTCCTAATACCCATCTAACCGCATCAACTATATTGCTTTTTCCAGATCCATTTGGACCCACAATACCAGTAATACCTGGTTCTAAATCAATACAAGTTTTATCTGCAAAAGATTTAAATCCTTGTGCAATTATTTGTTTAAGATACATTATGATCACCTTAATAATTATAATATATTATTACATATTAAACAAGAAAAAAAGAGTTATTAACTCTTTTAAGATTGCTTTGTCCAAGTTCCTTTTTGTTCACTAGATTTATATGTACCTGAACCTTTATTATTTTTTGTGACATATGTTTTATAAAAATTCTCTGAAATAGAACTTTCTTCAATGTCTACATTTGAAGGCATTACTACTTCTTTAATAGTATTCTTTTCAAATGAAGAACTATTAATCTTTGTTAAACTTTGAGGTATATTTAAATCTGTTAATTTATTATTTGAAAATACAAAATTACCAATACTATTTAAACCTAAATCTATGTTTAATTCTGTTAACTCATTATTGGAAAAAGCATAATCACCTAAATTCGCAACATTTTTAGTTATTTTTATTGTTTTTAATTTATTTTCTGAAAACGCATAAATTCCAATCATATTTGTACTTTCAGGCAAAGTAACAGATTCTAATTCACATTTGCTAAATGACCAATCTCCAATTGTATTTACTCCTTCAGGAATAATAACTCCTTCTTTTTTTGAACCAGCATAACTAACAACTTTAGTATTATCTAAAGATGCATCAGAATTTCTAGCATATATGAAGGCTTTATCATCATTCAAATCATTATTATTAAATGCTGCTGCTCCAATTTGAGACACTTTATTTGAAATTGATAAAGTTTTTATATTATTGTTTTCAAAAGCATAACTTCCAATTAAAACCACTTCATTCGGAATACTTAAACTTTCAATACTATTATTTTGAAAAGAGTTGTTTCCAATTTCTTTTAAATCTTTTGGCAGTCTTAATTTAGTAATACTCTTATTACTAAAAGCAAATACTCCTATTTTAGTAACAGGCTTTTCTTCAATTAAATCTGGTATTCCTACTTCTTTTGAACATTTATCATCATAAGCCGTTATGATAACTCCATTGTCCTCTTTTTCATAAGTAAAACAAGCAACATCGGTTATGTCTATTTGATTTATTAATTCTCCTTCTTCTTCTTTGCTTTTTGGTTTTAAAAACAATATATATAATATTATTAATAATATCAATACACCAACAGCAATTATAGATATTTTATTCTTATTTAAATTCATATACTTAATTCCTCCTTATTCTTAGTATTTATATTATACCATCTTTTCTAATGAAAAAAAATACAAATTATCGTTTTTCATATAAAATATATACTTATAAGTGTATCCCTTATTAAAAACTTCATTACTAGGTATTAAAGAAAATTTTGATTTTCCAATAATGTTATTATTAGAGTTTATATCCATAGTATTTCTATAAACACAATCAGGTTCTTTTGTTTTTTCATTATATATTACTTGGCAAAAAGTATACTTTGTATAAATTTCTAAAAATATGCTTCCTTTATTGTAACCTACTACTTTTTGATAAATATTATATCCAAGGAAATCTTTTCCAGTTAGTAATTTTCCACAATACTTATCACCTTTTAAATAAAAGTCTCCTGTATCATTAATTATAGTATCATTAATATCCACTAATTTTACATCATTATAAAAAATTGTATTTGAATATTTCAAAATTTCATCTTTGCCTACACATACTTCACCACTACTTTTGGAATTAGTTAATTCATAAGCAAATTTTTGTAATGCTAAATTTAATAGAACTTTTTTATCCATATCTTTTACTAGTATTTTATCTTGTTTAAAATAATAACCAAAATAATCGCCTGTAAAATCATTATTAAATAGATTAATAGTGTTTTTTACAAATTGAGAAGTAAATTTTGGATGAATATTTTCATAATTATTGTTAATTACATCAACATAGTTTCCTTCAATATTTACTTCTTCAATAATATCTTCTTTTATTGTATCATTTATATTGGTATTTCTATTCATTACTAATCCTGGAAAAATCAATAATATAGCCATAACAACACATCCAATTAATAAAACAACTATCATTATATTATGATTTTGTTTTTTATACATATTCACCTCATACAATATATTATAAGACTTATATTATTATTTTTATACCAAAAAAACATTTACTTTACTATATTTATTGTACTTGTTTATTCAATGCGTCTTTTGCAGCATTTTGTTCCGCTTCTTTTTTAGTGCTTCCTACTCCTTTACCAAAAGTTATATTTTCAACTTTAACTATTGAGGTAAAAGTTTTATCATGAGCGGGTCCGGTTTCATCAATTAATATATATTCTATTTTTTTATTATCTATTTGAATTCTTTCTTGAAATAAAGATTTATAATCACTAAAATATGTTTCCTTTTCAATCATACTAGAAATAATAGTATCATTTAAAAATCTTTTTGTAACATTTAATCCTTGATCTAAATATAAAGCCCCAACAAAAGCTTCAAATACATCCGCTAGAATAGCTTTTCTAAACTTACCACCTGAAGATTCTTCTCCTTTACCCAATTTTATATATTCATTGAAATTTAAAGATAGTGCATATTCATATAATGCATTTTCACAAACATAAGATGCTCTTAACTTAGTCATATCTCCCTCTTTTAAATCCATATGTCTATATAAATATTCACTTATTATTAAATCAACTACTTTGTCTCCTAAAAATTCCAATCTTTCGTAACTTACATCTATATTGTTTTCATTACTATAAGAAGTATGAGTAAAAGCTTGTTTATATAATTCAATATTCTTAGGTTCAATATTAAAATGTTTAAGAAATTCCATATATCCTCCAACTAACATATTTTAATTATAACATAATTTTTATGATATAATTATCATAGGTGATTTATGAAACACATATTTATATTAATAATTAAAATATATCAAATAATACCTGGCCCATGGCATAATTCGTGCAGACATATACCAACTTGTTCAAATTATTCTATTGAAGCATTTAAGATACATGGAACAATTAAAGGTTTAAAATTAAGTATAAAAAGATTATTAAAATGCAATCCATGGGGTACAATGGGAATAGATAATGTACCCAAAAAGGAGGAGATATGAAAAAAGTTATTTCTTTATTGTTAATACTATTAATATTTACTGGGTGTGAAGTAAGTACTAATTCCTTAGAAAATATTATTATTTATACATCCACTTATCCTATTGAATATATTACAAACAAGTTATATGGAAGTCACAGTAGAATATTTAGTATTTATCCTAATGAAATTGTTGATATATCAGATACCTTATTAGACGATTATAGTAAAAGTGATTTATTCGTTTATAATGGTTTATCAGAAGAAAAAGATTACGCTGTTTCAATGTTAAATAAAAATAAAAAATTAATGATTATAGATGCTGCTATGGGAATGAAATATGTTAATTCAATTGAAGAACTATGGATTAATCCATCTAACTTCTTAATGTTGACTCAAAACA
Organism: uncultured Muribaculaceae bacterium; assembly: GCA_964609995.1. GTDB lineage: Bacteria > Bacillota_I > Bacilli_A > RF39 > UBA660 > JAAYGD01. The sequence goes on along the minus strand of CAZSTI010000005.1, from coordinate 18,946 downwards.
TTAGAAATGGCTTTAAAGAATATATAAAAGCAACCTATTTAACAAATGAAATTGATGAGAACTATGAAAAGATTAGATTAGAAGTATCTGAATTAGATGCAGATATTAAAATAATGGTTGAAAACTCTGAACAAAAAAACATATTAGTTTCAAATGATGCTTTATCTTTCTTTGAAAAATATGGACTTACTGTTACTTCCCTTGATAAAGATACAGAGTTATTTGAGAAGAGAAAAAATGATGCTATTAAATTAATAGAAGATGAAATAACAAAATATATTATCGTATTTAAAGATGAAATATTAGATCCGGAAATTGAAAAATTTATTATTGATAACAAAATAGAAAAAATATTATTTGATACTGCGACAATTGAAAATACTGATCAAAATTATATAGAAACTATGTATAAAAATATTGAGGAAATAAAAAAGGAATTATATTAAAATTCCTTTTTTTAATTAATACTTTTCATTTAATACTTGATAGAAAGCTTGTTCGTGAGAACATACTGGACAAACTGAAGGAGCGCTTGTACCTCTATGTACATATCCACATTCTCTACATACCCATTCAACTGGTTCTTCTTTCTCAAATACTTTATTCATGGTTACATTCTTAAATAAAGTTCTAAATCTTTCTTCATGTCTTTTTTCTATTGTAGAAATATTTTCAAATAATTTTGCAATTTCTAAAAATCCTTCTTGAGCAGCTACTTCTGCAAATTCTTTATATAATTTAGTCCACTCTTCATTTTCACCTTTTGCAGCAAAATCTAAATTCTCCGAAGTGGTTCCAATTTCTCCTGCAGGAAAACTTGCAGTTATTTCCAAATGTCCTCCACCAAGTTTTTTATAAAATAATGAAGCATGTTCTTTTTCATTTTCAGCTGTTTCTAAAAATAGAGCTGCTATTTGTTCATAACCTTCCTTTTTAGCTTTAGAAGCATACATAGAATATCTCATTCTAGCTTGACTCTCTCCAGCAAAAGCTTTTAATAAATTTTTTTCTGTTTTAGTTCCTTTTATCATTTTTCCTCCTTTAATAAAATTTCTAATTTATCTTTTAGGTAGTAAACTTCTTTACAACCCATAAATATTATAACATCATTTTTGTAATTTAATAATGGTTTAACAATATTAATATTATTATTGTCTAAAAAGTTGTCTATATTTAAATAATATCCTTCATTTAATAAATCTAGTATTAAGTGTGGACCAACTTCATTATAATCTTCTTTTTTCTCTCTATCACTTAAAATATCAGTAACATATACCACATCTGATAATTTTAAGCTATTAGCATATTCTTTGTATAATTTTTGAGTTCTTGAAAAAGTATTTTCAAAGAATACTGACACTATTTTTTTGTTTGGATATTTTTGTCTAGCAGATAATATTGCTGTTTTAATCTCAGTAGGATGATGAGCATAGTCATCAATTAATATTGTATTATTAATAATAGTTTCTTTAAACCTTCTTTTAGCGCCTTTAAACTCATATATATACTGTTTTATATCTTTAATAGGTACTTTATTTATGTAACAATAAATAATTGATGCTGCTGCATTTAATACCATGTGAGATCCATATAGATTTATTTTAAAATTATCTAAATAATCATGATTATAGTATAAATCAAAAGATGAACCGGTTTCATTTAAAATCATATTTTCTATTACAACATCATTATTATGATTAAATCCATAATATATAACTTCTCTATTAATTATGCTTCTAACATTTAAATCATCTCCACATGCTATTACTATATTATTAGCGTGACCAATAAATTCTTTAAATGCATCTTTAATATCATCTAAATCTTTAAAATAATCTAAATGATCCATATCTATATTAGTTAAAATTATATCTTTTGGATAATAATGTAAAAAATTTCTTTTAAATTCACATGCTTCCATAATAAAAATTTCATTTTCTTTTTTAGCAAATCCGGTTCCATCACCAATTAAATAATTAACACCAATAGCTTTATTCATAATATACGAAATCATTGAAGTTGTTGTTGTTTTACCATGTGTTCCGCATATTGATAATGTTTGATATTTATTAACTAATTCACCTAACATTTCGGTATATTTATAAATAATTAAATTTAATTCTTTTGCCTTTTTTAATTCTACATTAGAATCATCAAAAGCATTTCCTACTATAATAGTTAAATCTTCTTTAATATTATTTGAATCAAAAGAATATATAGGAATATTTTTATTTCTTAATAAATCTTCAGAATATAAATGATGATCAACATCAGATCCTTGGACATAATAACCCAAATCGCTTAATATTTGAGCTAAAGCACTCATTCCAGAACCCTTAATACCAATAAAATGATATTTCATTATATCCACACTCCAAATGCTATTCCAGCCATCGATAACAATAAACCTACTATCCAAAACATTTTTACAATGTCTATTTCTTCCCATCCTAATTTTTCAAAATGATGATGTAAAGGAGCCATTAAAAATACTTTCTTTTTAAAATATACTATAGATATAGTTTGAATTATTACAACTAGAGTTTCAATCACAAATACTCCTGCGATAACAACCAATGTTAATTCATGATCTGTAAGTATTGCAATTGTTGCTAATGTGGCTCCTAAAGACAAAGAACCAGTATCCCCCATTATTACTTTTGCAGGATAAGAATTATAAAATAAAAACCCTAATACTGCTCCTGTAATTATAAAAGATAATATAGCTAATCCATCATTACCCATAACCCAATTAGAACCCCATGCTATTATACCCATTGAAATATAAGCTATTACTGATAACCCTGCTGCAAGACCATCCAATCCATCAGTAATATTTACAGCATTAGAAGATCCTAATAATACAAATAATATAAATAGTCCATATAATATTCCCATATCGACTTTAATATTTAAAGTATATATTTCTAATACTGGTTGTCCACCATTATTAATAAATATTATAAAAAATATAAGAGCAATTATGAATTGTAATAATAATTTTTGAATACTAGTTAAGCCTTTATTAGTTTTTCTTTTTAAACTTATATAATCATCTATAAAACCTATTAATGCATATCCGATAAATACTAATAATACAATAATCATATTTGAAGTTATTTCTATTTTGCCCATAAAAGTTAATACTAATACTGTCAAAAAAGTAGAAATAATAAAAATTACTCCCCCCATAGTAGGAATTCCATTTTTTTTGCTATGTTTTTCTTCAAGATATGTACTTATATTTTGTCCAATTTTTTTTCTTTTTAAAAAAGGTATAATAAAATAGCCTAATACAATAGACGCAAAAAAACTAATCATCATAGCTAATACAGATTTAGTTAGAATTAACATTAACTCACCTCATTATTATAATTATACTATAAATTTATCCCCATACAATATTTTCCGGTTTAACTCTTTTATTATTTACATCTTCGATTATAGATCCACTATTCATTTTTATAATTCTATCACCTATTTTTGAAATCCCAGGATTATGTGTAACAATAATCATAGTTGTTCCATATTCATCATTAGCATCTACTAAAGCTCTTAATATTTTTTTACCTGTATACTCATCTAAAGCACCAGTAGGTTCATCGCAAAACATTATCTCTGGTTTTTTTGCTAAAGCTCTTGCAATACTAACTCTTTGTTGTTCACCACCAGATAATTCATCAATATTTTTTGATATATGTTTAGTTAAATCTACTATTTCAATTATTTTATTTATATCTACTTTGTTTCTAACTAATTTACTACCTATTTCAATATTTTGTTTTACATTTAAATTTTCTAACAAGTTATAAGTTTGAAAAATAAATCCTAATTTCTTTTTTCTAAATTTTGTTAAGGCTTTCTCATCAAATCTAGTAATAACATCTTTTCCTACTTTAATCTTTCCTTTAGTAGGTTTATCTAATCCAGAAATACAATTCAACAAAGTTGTTTTGCCACTACCAGAGGGACCTATTATAACAATTATTTCTCCTTTATTTATTATTAAATTCACTTTATTCAATACATTGTTTCTTAACTTTCCATTTTTATAAGTTCTATAAACATTACTTAATTCTATATATTTTTTCATATTTACTCCCTCTTTAATGCTACCGATAAAGGTATCCTTTTTAATGTTCTTTTCGAAATATACATTGCCAAATAATATCCAACAAGTAAAATAATTAATCCAATGAATGCTTTAAGGTAAGAAATTGTAATTGGAATTGCAAAATCAATATCTTTCATTAATGCTTCAACAATTTTTTCTAATAAGTAAATCATAGCAGGAACAGATAATATATAAGATAATATAATAAAAGGTGTATACATATTTAATACTATAGAATTAATTTCTTTTTTCTTATATCCTAATACTCTCATTAAAGATATAGTCTTTTTATTTTCTTCGATTACAATATTTGCAATAATTAATACTATAATAAATACCATTATTGCTGCAAAAACCATTACAACATACAAAGATATATCATAAGTTTCTAAAATAGTACCCATATTTCTTTTCAAGTCTTTAGTACTAAAAATACTTGCAATATTAACTATTTCTTCATTTTCAATTTTAGAATAATTAGAATATTTACTATCTTTTGAATATTTTTTATTGTAAGATAATTTTAATGATAATGCTTTAGCAAATTCTTCCCTATCAACATATGCAGAAAAACCATTAAATGATTCTGTAATATTTACTATAGTATATTTTTTATCTAAGTTTTTGAAAACAAGTTTATCTCCTATTTTTAATCCCAAAATCTTAGATATATTTGTGTTAATTACTATTTTATTTTCAGACAAATCAGTATTAATTTTATTATTTTTTTCATCATATAAATAAAAGTATTTTAATTCTTTATCTATTCCTTCAATAGTAATAGAATTATTAGAATCTTTTTTTCTTTCCTTTAGATCTATTAATTCATTGTTTTCATTATATGCTTTTGATATTACATATTCTCTTGTTAAAACTAAATCATCAATAAGATTTATTGTGGTTTCAGGTTTAGCATAATTAACCACATAATCATATTTAACATCTTTAAAACTTTTATCTATTATATAAGAAAATAAATCAGATATTACTAAAACTAATACAATAAGTAATCCTGTCAAAAAAGATGATAATGATACTATAAATAACTTTCCTATTGATCTATTAGCTAAAGAAATTCTCAATCTTTCCTTAAAAGGTAAAACCATAGTAATTCTTGATATAATTCTACTAATAAAATTAACCTTAATATTACTTCCTTCTCTCAATAAGTATAAGGCTTTATGTCTAAGCATAAATAAAAATATAAAGAAAGTTAATATAGATAAAACAATTGTTGGAATTAATGTACTTTTTAATAAATAAGTAGTTTCAAAAGCTGATTTTAAAGTTGGTACATTATAATAACTTATAAATAAACCCGTCATAAAAGGATGCATAAAATATCCAAAAGTAAAACCCAATAATCCTCCAATTAATCCTCCAATTAAAGGATATAATAAATATGAAAATGCTATTGAAGATCTATTGTAACCTAAAGCTTTTAATACACCTATTTGTAATCTTTCATCTTCAATTCTTTTTTTTGCAATAACCAATATTATTATTGCTGATACTCCTAATAATAAATATAAAAAACTTTCAGTAAATATTCTTCCATTTTCAAATTTAAGTTTAGGAGATTTATTTCTGACAATTCTTAACATATCATTCATAGATAGATATGCTTTTTTTTCTTTTTCAGCAATTTCATCTGTTCTATTTTCTTTTTTAAATTTTATGCTATTTACAACCTCTTCTACTCCATTAAAATTTTTATATTCATCAGAATTCATAAAAATAATATTATGCTTTTTTTCATCAAACATTGGAGAAGATATATTTATTATTGGATACATATAATCAGATGCATATGCATAACCAACTACTGTATATTCCTTTTCACTTAAACTAATCTTACTTCCAATTTTTAAATTATTGTTATTAGCGAACCCATCAAGAATAGTAACCTCATTATTTGCAGAAGGAAATTTTCCTTTTAACAAATATGGTATATTTATTTTTTTATCTTCAATATAAGGCATAACTCTATATATATAATCATTTACTTGTCCTAGCTTACTTCTACTTTCCTCATAATAAAAATTATATTTTCTCGCAATATTTTCCAATACTTCTTCTCTTTTTATTTTATTTAAATTATATTTTTCAAAAACTCTATCTACTTGTTTTAAAAAGTCATCAGTACAATTTCTACTTGCTAAACACATTAAATATAAATTAATAATATATTGTTCATTATCATCTGTTTCAATATTTCCCTTTATATTTAAAACATCAGAATATGTATAACTATTTCTATAATCTATATCTATTGTTAAACTTAAATCTTCAACATTTTGTTCTTTAATATAATTAGTATAAGCCCCTTCCATTCTATCTACTGCCATATTCATCATTGTATAAATACTAGTAGATAAGAAAACCAATAGAATTATTCCTATTATTTGCAATTTTTTCTTTCTAATACTTGAAAACGAATTTATAAATAACAACCTCATTATGCCCACCCTATTTCATCAGCTTTTTTTGTCTTTTCATTTCTTTTGATATTTTCAATTTTTCCATTTTTCATTGTAATAACTGTGTTTGCAATATCACCTATGCTCGGATTATGAGTCACTATTATTAGAGTATTTTTATATTGTTTATTTATCTTTTGTAATAATTTTAATATTTGTTTTCCCATCTTTTCATCTAAAGCTCCAGTAGGTTCATCGCAAAACAAAACTTTAGGATTTTTAACTAAAGCTCTTGCAATTGAAACTCTTTGCAATTGTCCTCCACTCATTTGAAAAGGAAACTTATATTTATGATCATTTAAACCCACTAATTTTATTATATCTTTAACATCTAATGGATTTTTAGAAATATGAGAAGCTAATTCAATATTTTCTTTTGCATTCAAATTTGGAATTAAATTATATGATTGAAATATAAATCCAGGAACTTCTCTAATATATTCAACCTTACTTTTTTCATTAAACAAACAGATATCCATATTTTTATAGTAAATATTTCCACTTGATACATTGTCTACACATGATAACACATTTAATAACGTACTTTTTCCACTCCCTGATGGTCCAACTATAACAATAACTTCCCCTTCATTAATGTCTAAATTTATATCATCTAAAGCTCTTGTTTCAAAATTTTTTCTTTTATAAATTTTACTAACATTAACTAATTTATAAATTACTGCCATATAAGACCTCCTAAAACAACTTAATTATAACATAATTATTATTATATTATTAATAAAAAAAGCATAATTAATGCTTTTTTAAACTATATTTTTTTGGTTTATCCTCATATGCAACTTCTTTAAATAAATTATCTAAATTATTCACATTTTTATTAGAATATTCTTTTATTAATTCTCTTATATATTCAATCTTATTATCTTCATTAAGCAAACAGATATCCATATTTTTATAGTAAATATTTCCACTTGATACATTGTCTACACATAATAACACATTTAATAACGTACTTTTTCCACTCCCTGATGGTCCAACCATAATAATTGCTTTCCCTTCATTAATGTCTAAATTTATGTCATCTAAAGTTCTTGTTTCAATATTTTTTCTTTTATTAATTTTGCTAACATTAACTAACTTATATAATATTGTCATAAAAGACCTCCTAGAACAGCTTAATTATAACATAGTTATTATTTTATTTTTAATTAAAAAAAGCATAATTAATGCTTTTCTAAACTATATTTTTTAGGTTTATCATCATATGCAATTTCTTTTAATAAATTATCTAAATCATTCCCATTTTTATTAGAATGCTCTTTTATTACTTCTATAAAATATTTTTTTGTTTCATTATTATTATAATCTAATATATCATTATTTAAATCATAAATTAATAATCCGCCAATGTAATCTTCAATAGAGCGATAATAAGGTGTACTACTTAGTTCAACTAAGGATAATGTTGAATTATATTTTCTCTCCATTATTTTTTTATTAATCAAAACTAATAAAGAACAATTATTTCCCCAATCATCACAAATATTATTTTTTATATCATCAGATGCTTCTTTTTCGGGAATAATTTTATAACCATCTTCGACATAGTGTATAAAGGCTTTTTCAACTTCTGAAGTTCCATCATTTATCTTTTTATTCTCTTCATTTGCAATATCTTTAGAGAAGTATCTATGATAAAAATCATACACCGCACGGCCAGTAATATCATTATTATTTAACAATAGAGAAAAATCATAATAATATCTATCAATTATATTAATTTCATCTTTTATTAAATTAATTAAATTATCAATAAAATTACTATTATTAATTATAGAATCATCCAATGCTTTCTTTTCATTCTCTTCAAAAATATTTACAAATTCAATTTTTAATTTATCATAATCAAGTTTATGTTGAAACATATAAACCTCCAAATGCAATTTTAATTATATCATATAAATAATATTTTAATACAATCATATTTTGTTGCATATTCTACAAATATATAATATAATTAATTTGTTAGCGTATGCTAACTGGAGGATTATTATGCTAGTAATAAAAAATTTAAAAGTAAAAACTGATGGAAAAGAAATATTAAATAATATTAATTTAAATATAAATAATAAAGAGATACACGCCATTATGGGGAAAAATGGTATTGGTAAAAGTACTCTTGCAAATACATTAATGGGTGATCCAAGATATGAAATATTAGATGGTTCTATTTATTTTGATAATGAAGATTTATTAAAAATGAGTGTTGATGAAAGAGCTAGAAAAGGAATGTTTCTCGCAATGCAATACCCTAATGAATTAGATGGAATATCAAATATAGATTTTATTAAAAACGCTATAAATTCAAGAAATAATAATAAGATTAATACTATTGATTTATATAAGTTAATAGAAAATTCTAAAGAAAAATTAAACTTAAAAGATGATTATATGAAAAGAGATGTAAATGTTGGTTTTAGTGGTGGAGAAAAAAAGAAAAATGAAATTGCGCAAATACTAATGTTTAAACCAAAATTAATTATTTTAGATGAAATAGATTCCGGTTTAGATGTAGATGCTATTAAGATTGTTGGTAAAACTTTAAAAGAATATTATGAAAGCAATAATGAAGTATCTTTCCTTATAATTACACATCATACTAATATTTTAAAATATTTAAAACCTACTCATGTGCACATTATAGATAATGGAATAATAACTCAATCAGGAGACAATTCTTTAGCAGAAAAGATTGAAAAAGAAGGTTATAAATCATGATTGAAGTTAATACAAATACCACTTTAAAAATTGACAAAACAATTGAAGAAGAAATAATAATTAATAAAAATGTGGATTTAGAATTAGATATAATTAAATATTTAAACTTAAATTTAACTATTACCTTAGAAAAAAATATAAAAAGTAATATTTATTTAATAACCAATCATAATATTAAGATGGATTTAACTATAAATGTTAATGATAATTCATCTGTAAAAGTATTCTTTGGATTATTTAATAAAAAAAATAATACTAATATAAATATTAATTTAATTGGCAAAAATAGTAACACAAATTACTCTATGATTAATTTATCAAACCATAATATAAGTACTCATAGTGCACTAATAAACCATTTAAATGATAATACCAATTCTATTATTACTAATAGATCTATTTTAAATAATAATTCAATTTGCTCAATGAATATTAAAAGTAATATTAAAAATGATTCTATTAATTCCAATTCAAGTCAAAATATTGAAGCTATTATATTAGATAGTAATTCTAAAGTTGAGATGTCACCAATATTGTTTATAGATGAAAACAATGTTTATGCCAAACATTCATCTAGTGTATCTAGAATAAATGAAAGAGATTTATATTATTTAATGAGTAAAGGAATTAATAAAGAAACTGCTAATAAAATTTATGCATTAAATTTCTTATTAAAAGATACTCCAAATGAAAAAAGAGAAATAATAGAGAAAATGATAGAGAGGTATATATGAATAGAGAAGACTTTCCAATGTTAAAAGAAAAATACATTTATTTTAATAATGCAGCAACTTCATACAAACCAACTGATGTAACAAAAGAAATATTTAATTATTATACTAAAAATACATCTAATATTAATCGAGGAATAGATAGTTTATCATATTATTCTACTATAAAATATGAGGAAGTAAGAAAAAAAGTTGCTAATTTTATTAATGCTAATAATAAAGAAATAATATTTACTAGAGGAACAACTGATAGCATTAATTTCCTTGCTAATTCTTTGGAAGAAAAAATAAATGAAAATGATGAAATAATTATTTCAATAATTGAGCATCATTCAAACTTTGTTCCTTGGCAAAAACTATGTGAAAGAAAAAAAGCCAAACTAATAGTATTAGATGTTGAAAAAGATGGTACCGTATCCCCTTCTCTATTAGAAAAAAAATTAAACATTCATACTAAAATTGTATCACTTAATCATATTTCTAATACAATGGGAGGAATTAATAACATAAAAGAATTATCAAAATTAGTACGCAAATACAACGCTATTTTTGTTGTTGATGGTGCTCAAGCAATATCGAACATTAAAGTTGATGTTAAAGACTTAGATATTGATTTTTATGCTTTTTCAGGGCATAAAATGTACGGTCCAACAGGAATTGGTATATTATATGGAAAAAAACAATTATTAGATGATATGGAACCCACTTCATATGGTGGTGAAATGATAGAGTCTGTGTCGATAGAAAAAACAACTTATAAAGAAGCTCCATATAAATTTGAAGCTGGAACTATGATGATTTCTTCGGTTTTAGGTTTAGGTAAAGCAATTGATTACATAAGTAAAATTGGCATTAATAATATGCATAACCAAGTAATAAATTTAAGAGAATATCTTATTAATCAATTAAAAGACATTAAAGATATTACAATTTATAACGAAAACAATATAGATAGTTCTATAGTTTTATTTAATATTAATCATATACATTCACATGATATAGGAAGTTTATTAGATAAATATAACATTATAGTAAGAGCGGGTCATCATTGTTGTGAACCTTTTATGAAATATTTAGAGGTTGATTCTACTATTAGAATCAGTTTATCCTTTTATAATACAAAAGAAGAAATAGATAAACTTATTGATGTATTAATGAAGGCGGGTGACTATATAAATGAACTATTCTAATGACTTATATAGAAACATAATACTTGATCACATTGAAAATCCAAGAAATAAAAAAGAAATTATAGATAAAGAATATTTAAAATCATATTTAAAAAATCCCTCTTGTGGTGATGATATATTTTTATATTTATTGGTTGAAAACAATATTATTAAAGATGTTACTTATGATGTAAATGGATGTACTGTTTGTAAAGCTTCTACTTCAATTATGAGTGAATTAATAATGGATAAAAGTATAACAGAAGTAAATAATATTATTAAAAATATTAATAATATGCTTACTGGAAATGTTTTCAATAAAGAAATTATTAAAGATGCTATTGTTTTTGAAGGTATTAAAAACTTACCTCCTAGAATAAAATGCGCTATATTACCATATAAAGCATATATGAAAGCTATAGGTGAAGATAATGAATTATGATTATAAATATGGTTTCAATGATGGGGATATTGGAGTATTTAAATTAGAAAAAGGATTAGATGAAGAAAAAATTAATACAATATCGAAATTAAAAGAAGAACCTGATTGGATGTTGGAATATAGATTAAAAGCTTATAAGAAATATAAAGAATTAAAAATGCCTAATTGGGAAAAATTAGAACAAATAGAAATAGATTTTGACGATATTAATTATTATATAAAACCAGCAGATAAAAGCAATACTTCTTGGGATGAAGTTCCTGAAAAAATAAAAAATACATTTGATAAATTAGGTATTAAAGAAGCAGAAGCTAAATATTTATCAGGAGTTGCTACTCAATATGAATCAGAAATGGTTTATCATAATATGAAAAAAGAATTTGATGAAAAAGGAGTTATTTTTTTAGATACAGATACAGCATTAAAAAAACACCCTGAATTGTTTAAAAAATATTTTGGGATGCTAGTACCTTATACAGATAACAAATTTGCAGCTTTGAATTCTTCTATATGGTCTGGTGGATCATTTATTTATATTCCTAAAGGAATTAAATTAGAAAAACCATTACAATCATATTTTAGAATGAATTCTGATAAATTTGGTCAATTTGAAAGAACTATAATTATTGTAGATGAAGGTGCCTCATTACATTATATAGAAGGATGCACTGCACCAATCTATTCTAATGATTCTCTTCACGCATCAGTTGTAGAAATATTTGTTGCAAAAAATGCTTCTTGTAGATATACAGCAATACAAAATTGGTCAAGTGATGTTTACAATTTAGTTACCAAAAGAGCAATATGCGAAGAGAACGGAATTATGGAATGGATAGATGGTAATTTAGGTTCTAAGTACAACATGAAGTATCCTTCAGTAATACTTAAAGGAGAGGGTTCTAAAGGCACTACAATATCAATTGCTGTTGCTAATAATCAAATACAAGATGCTGGTGCTAAAATGATTCATTTAGCGCCTAATACATCCTCTAAAATAATTTCAAAAGCCATATCCAAAAATGGAGGTATTAACAATTATAGAGGAACAGTAATTCATTCAAAAGAAGCTATTAATTCAAAAACTTCTGTTGAATGTGATACATTATTGCTAGATAACAAATCTATATCAAATACAATTCCTTATTCTAAAATAGAAAACAATTCATCAACTGTTAAACACGAAGCTAAAGTATCCAAGATAGATGAAAGATTATTGTTCTATATTATGAGTAAAGGTATACCTGAACAATTAGCTAAAGAAATGATTATATTAGGGTTTATTGAACCCTTTACAAAAGAATTACCAATGGAATACGCAATAGAACTAAATCAACTATTAAAACTCAATATGGAGGGTTCAATAGGATGATAGAATTAACTCCTTCTCAAATAGAATACTTAGTAGCTATTTATGAAGTATCAAAAAACGAAGATATTACTATAACAAATATTTCTAAACATTTGAAATATAGTAAACCCAGTGTAGTTAGAGCACTAAAAACATTAGATAATTTAAAATTAATTAATTATTCAAATAAAATAACAATTACTGATGTAGGTATAACTTATATAAATAATATTATTAGAAAAGATAGCATACTTCAAATATTTTTTACTGATGTACTAAAAATAGATAAAGAAATTGCAATTAGAGATTCAGAAAATATTAAGAATTCAGTATCTTGTTATACAATAACTAAGTTAGAACAATATCTTAAAAAGACATTAAATATTAAAACTGAGAATATTGATAATTACTGTATAAATAATAACCCATGTATTAATTGTAAAGGAAAACAGGAATAAATCCTGTTTTTTATGGTTGTTTTGTCCAAGTATCAATTTGAGATAATGCTGTATATGTTCCTGCTGCACTATTGTTTTCTGTTACATAACATGTACTAAATGATGAAGATATAGTATATGTATAAATATTAACAGAAGAAGGAATTGTTACACTTGTTAGTTGATTAGAATAAAAAGCATAAACTCCAATATTTGTTACACCGGTTCCTATTGTTACACTTGTTAGTTGATTATTAGAAAAAGCATTCTCTCCTATACTTGTTACACTATTTGGGATTGTTATACTTTTTAGGAGATTACCAGAAAAAGCAGAATTCCCTATACTTGTTACACTATTTCCTATTGTTACACTTGTTAGTTGATTAGAATAAAAAGCATAATATCCTATATCTTCTACACTATCTGGAATTGTTACGCTTGTTAGTTGATTATTATAAAAAGTACCATATTCTATATCTGTTACACCATTTCCTATTGATACACTTGTTAGTCGATTACCAGAAAAAGCAGAATATCCTATACTTGTTACACTATTTGGGATTGTTACACTTGTTAGTTGATTATTTTCAAAAGCAGAAAATCCAATACTTGTTACACTATTTGGGATTGTTACACTTGTTAGTTGATTAGAATAAAAAGCTTCAATTCCAATATCTGTTACACTATTTGGAATTGTTACACTTGTTAGTTGATTACTTCGAAAAGCATTATCGCCTATATTTGTTACACTATTTGGGATTATAACGTTATCTCTTTTTGCTCCTCCATAACTAACTAATTTTGATGTATTTTCACTTCCATCTAGATTTCTTTCATAAATAAAAGCTTGATTTTCAGGAAGTTGATTATCATTAAAAGCACCACCTCCTATACTTGTTACACTATTTGGGATTGTTACGCCTGTTAGTTGATTCCAAGAAAAAGCTCCGTCTCCTATACTTGTTACACTATTTGGGATTGTTACACTTGTTAGTTGATTCCAAGAAAAAGCATAATCTCCTATACTTGTTACACTATTTCCTATTGTTACACTTGTTAGTTGATTTTCTAAAAAAGCAGAATACTCTATAGTTGTTACACTATTTGGAATTATAACATTTGTTAATTGATTAGTTTCAAAAGCATTTTCTCCTATACTTGTTACACTATTTCCTATTGTTACACTTGATAGTTGATTCCAAGAAAAAGCATTTTCTCCTATAATTGTAACACTATCTGGGATTGTTACACTTGTTAGGAGATTCCAAGAAAAAGCATTTTCTCCTATACTTATTACAGTATTTGGAATAATAACACTAATTATTTGTCTTTTTGGTTCTGTTACTGAAGCAGCCAAATAATAATTTGTTTCATTATTTATTGTTGAGTCATTATATGCAAATAAATTGTTTATTTCATTATATCCAGCTGACTGTGATTCTTGAGCACAAAATGAATAATCCCCAATTGAAACAACTGTTTTTCCATCTATAATGCTTGGAATAACTACATTACTTGAACAAGTATCAGAATAATTAGTTATTTCCAACATGTTTTCTTCAATTTCTTGATAAGCAAAGCACTCAGAAGGTGTTTCTTCAATAACTACACAATTTTCTACATCATTTGTAATTATTATTTCTTCACTATTTAATACTTTTGTAGCGCACACTTTATCATCATAAACTGCCATTGAGATTAAGCCATAACTAGTAATATGTATTGTTCCATTATCAGGCAATTCTCCAACCACAGGTAACGAATCTCCAACAAATACTCCTTCTTCTATTGTATATATCTTTTCTTCAGCAGATTTTGAAAATTCTTTTTTAGCTTCATTTATTAACATATTTGCAGATATTTTAAATGCAGCTTTTTTAGATTCATCTATTGAATCTAATATTCTAGGAGATACAATTGTAAATATAATTGCTAATAATATTAATACAGCTAGAACTTCAACTAAAGTGTATCCATTTTTTTTCATATTTATTACCTCAATTTTATTATTAATTTATTATCTATTAATTCTTGTTCATAAACATAACCTGTGCCAACATACTCTAATTCTAATTTTAACATATTTGATAAAATAATAACATCCTTTAATGATAATCCAATCAAATCAGGTATATTTAATTCTTTATAATTAGTTATCAAGAATATAGTGTTTAATGCATTTATCTCTATATTACTATTAGGATATTGATTTATTATTTTATCTCCATCCCCAATTAAGAATATATTTTTAAATTTATCTTTTAATAAATCACTTGAAGAAGAGTTTTCATTTAATAAATTAGGCATTATATAATTTGATATAGTTTGATCTTCAGTTAATTCTTTATACATACCTTTATAGTTAGATATATCTTTAATCAATTTTTTTGTTGTTGTAGACATTCCGGAACCCAAAGTAATAGAATCTTTCATTGCAAAATATATAATTATTTCTGGATCATCTTTAGGAAACATTCCAATAAAACTCCTAATATTTCTACCAGTTCCATTTTCATACCTTCCGGTTTTTGAATTTATATATTGAGCAGTACCAGTTTTTCCAATAATATCATATCCTTCTATTTTATAAGATGCACCTGTTGCTCTACTTGGCAAATCATTTACCACATTAAACATCAATTCTTTTATTTTTTCAATTGTCTCACTACTAGCAATTTTTCCTAATTCTTCTTTCTTACCTTCATATATTACTTTGTTTTCATTATTAGTTATTTCTTTAATAATATATGGTTTTAACATTACTCCTTCATTTGCAACAGAAGATACTGCTTGAAGCATTTGTATTGGAGTAGTTGTAATACCTTGCCCAAATCCAGCATTTGCGATTTCTATTGGATATTTAAAATTAATTTCTCCACTATATTCATTAGGTAAGGTTATCCCTGTTTTTTTACCAAATCCTAATTTAGAAAAATAATCTCTTAATTCTCCTCCA
Source organism: uncultured Muribaculaceae bacterium (assembly GCA_964609995.1). Taxonomy (GTDB): domain Bacteria; phylum Bacillota_I; class Bacilli_A; order RF39; family UBA660; genus JAAYGD01. The sequence continues at coordinate 2,530 of CAZSTI010000005.1, read as the reverse complement.
GTAATTTTATTTCTAGTTAAATAAGATACTCCTACATTTGAAGAAAGAGCAAATCCTAAATCATAATCAATTGTTCCCCAACCTATATCATTCCAATCACTTATTTTATCTTTAGTATTGCTAAAACTAATACTACCAGATTTAAAAGTTTCATTTCCATTATAATTACCTTTTTCCAATACAGACATATAAGTAAATATCTTCATAGTTGAACCCGGTTCAAATGTATAAGAAATTAATGGATTCAAATAATTTGTAATATTTTTAGTATTAGGATTAAATGTTGGATATGAAGTAGTACCTAATATTGCGCCCGTTTTAGCATCCATTACTGCAGTAATTAACCAATCAGGTTTATTGGTTTCATAAGATTCTTTTGAAATAGTTTCAACAAAATACTGAATATTATTATCTATTGTAAGTTTAATATCTACTCCATCAATACTAGGTTTAATTATTTCTTGAGTATTTGGCAATTTATATCCATATAAATCTTTTTGAAATTCATGAGATCCATTTATTCCTTTTAAATCTTTATTATAGTACTGTTCAATACCCATTTCTCCAACCATTACACCATCTTTATCTTGAACATAGCCTAAAACATATGATAAAAAAGTATCATTTGGATAATATCTTTTTCTAGATAATGTAAAAGATATTCCAGGAAGTTTTAATTCTTCTATTTTTTCTTTTGTAACTTCTGTTATTCCTCTTCCACCAGGTCCAAGTTCCACTTGATATGCTTTTCTATTTAGTAAAGACAAAATACTTTCTTCAGTCATATTTATTAAAGGAGATAATTTTTTAGCAGTATTTTCTTTATCAACCACATGTCTTAATACTTTGTCTGTACTTCTAGATGGTTCAAGAAAAGCAATGACAGTATATGAATTAACTGTTTGCGCTAATACATTGTTGGCACTATCATAAATGTTTCCTCTTTTTGCATATATTGTAGTCTTCGTTGTATTTCTATTATTTGCAAACTTCTCTAAATTCATATCATCTACTTTTTCAGATAATCCTAAATATCCCAATCTAATTATAGCTGCAATAAAAAAAAGAAATAAACTTATAATTACTTTTTTCTTAATTATTATTCTATTATCTATTTCTTTTTTCATTATAACCCTCTATTTTTTTGATATTACTTTAATATTAGTACTATTATACCCCAATCCTTCATTTTCAATAGCATCAGATATATTTGATAATGATTTTAATTCATCAATTTTCATAGTTAATGATTCAATCTTATTTTCTTCTTTACTAATTTCTCTTTTTAATGCTTCTACTTCTATATTAACATCCGATAAGGAAGATTTCAACAATAAAAACAATATTGGAAAAATAATCATAGATATTAGACAAGTTTTTGTAATTAATTTCGATAATTTAAACTTTTTCATAATATTAAAGCCTTTCTATTATTCTTAAAGTAGAACTTTTTGATCTACTATTATTATTTAATTCTTCCTTACTAGGAAATACTCTATCTATTATTTTTATTATTGGTTTATATTCATCTGGTATTTCGGGCAATCCTTTAACCAATTTGTTTATTTCACTATATTTTTTAAATATTCTTTTTACTATTCTATCTTCTAAAGAGTGAAAAGTAATAACACATAGTCTACCATGAGTTTTAAGCATACTTATGGCCTCTTCTATCGCTTTTTCTATCTCATTTAATTCATCATTTACTTCTATCCTTATAGCTTGAAATATCCTTTTAACAGTATCTTTAGATTCTTTAGGGATAGATCTATTTATTATTCTAACTAATTCTAATGTGGTTTCTATTGTCTTTTTATCTCTATACTCGCATATTTTTTTAGCAATATTTTTAGAGTATCTTTCTTCTCCATAATTGAAAAAAATATTTGTTAATTTTTCATATGAATAATTATTTACTATATAGTGAGCATCTAATGTTTGATTTTTATCCATTCTCATGTCTAATCTATAATCATTCATATAACTAAATCCTCTTTCTACTAAATCTATTTGAGGACTAGATACTCCTAAATCAAATATTATTCCATCAACTTTATCTATATTTCTTTGATACAATTCATCTTTTAACAATGAAAAACTAGTATTAATTAATTCATAGTTTTTACTAATTTTACTTAATCTTTCATTACTAAACTTTATAGCATCAATATCTTTATCAAAGGCAAAAAGCCAACCCCTTTTTATTCTTTTTAGTATAGCTTCGCTATGGCCTCCATAACCTAAAGTACAATCAATATAAATTCCATCTTCCTTTATGTCTAAACCATTTATTGTTTCATCAAGCAATACACTTTTATGCATAAGGATTACTTTCAAATAAGTTTTCTGCTATATCTGATAAGTTTTCAATGTTTTCTTTTAGGAATTTATCAAAATTATCTTTAGACCATATTTCAATGCGGTCATTTACGCCGATTACAACACATTCTTTTGTTAAATCGGCGTAGCCCGCTAGTGGAGAGGTAATATTGATTCGACCTTGTTTGTCGAATTCACATTCAGTGGCACC